>WBUR01000001.1 GCA_008933615.1 bacterium
TCATACTGGTCGTTACTGTATAAACACCCGCCGGAACGTTCAAAATGGTGTATTCGCCTTTGGCGTTCGTTGCGGCTCCCATCGTGGTTCCTTCCAGAATCACATTCACGCCGGGAAGTGCGTCGCCCGTCTCCTTGTCTTTGACCACACCGGTTACTTTACCTGTGTTGCCTGCAAACAAGTAGAGAGGCAGTAGGAAAACCGCTACTGCACCAAGCAATAACCGTTTTACGATTGTACTACGAGACATAAGAGTCCTCCTTCTGTTTATTAGGATAAGATAATAGAGATTAGGAAATACAAGAAAGAATTAAAGACATGAATACTAAGGCATCGTAACCAATTATGTCGATTTTACCTCCTTACTGACTAATCGTGTTAATAAAGTGTTAATTAAGCAAAAGAAATGGCTAAAAATTTTAATCATCCTTTCGTTTTGTTAAATGATTGAAAAAAATGTATGGTTACCATTTCTTTCTGAAAATCAAAAACTTGTGATGATCTCTTTAGAATTGCCTTATTAAAATTTTGATAACGACTTACCTGACAAGCCTATTAAAAAAAGTTAGATGTGAAACTACCTGTAATATATAGTGCCTCAATTGGATATGATTTGGGGACACTACATTACCTGTTTATGGCATTATGATTATGAATATATAACCCATTAAAATGAATGTCAAGTTTTTTTTTTGTATGCAAATAACGTGTAAACAAAAGATTACAAAAAAAGACTTGTGCCCAAAACACAATATTTTGTGATTTAGGTCACAAAAAGCAAAGGAAACATGAAATAAAAACTTCTGAACTTAATTATTGAAATGCGGATTTTTTATCTATATATTAGCCCCGCCTTGGAAATTTCTATTCCAATCAAACTGATTTATCATAAGGGTATCGTTCCATGTATCTGTCCAGACTGGAGATTTTTGGGTTTAAGACATTTGCCCAAAAGGTAGATCTGCATTTTGACGACGGCATTACCAATATTGTAGGGCCTAACGGTTGTGGCAAGTCCAACATCGTGGATGCCCTGCGCTGGTCGCTGGGGGAACAGAAATCCAGTGTCCTTCGCAGCGAAAAGATGGAGAATGTGATTTTTAACGGCACGAAGGGGCGTAAACCTCTCAATCTCGCCGAAGTGAGCCTGACAATCCAAAACACAAAAAACATCTTGCCGACGGAATATACCGAAGTAACCCTTACACGCCGTATTTACCGTTCCGGCGAAAGCGAGTATTTCCTAAATCGTCTGCCCTGCCGTCTTAAAGACATTAACGATCTCTTCATGGATACCGGCATGGGCGCCGACGCGTATTCGGTCATTGAGCTTAAGATGGTCGAACAGATTCTTTCCGATAATACGGAAGACCGTCGGAAACTTTTTGAGGAGGCGGCGGGGATAACTAAATATAAAATCCGGCGCAGGCAAACCTTCCGCAAATTAGACGCAACGAAGGCCGATCTAATGCGCGCTAATGATATTATCGCTGAAATCGAAAAAAAGGTCAATTCGCTCAGGCGCCAAACTCAGAAAGCTAACCGTTATAATAAACTAATGTCCCGTCTCAAAATAGAGGACGTCCGGATGGGACATCACGAATTTATGCGCCTTTCGAATCTGATAACACCGCTGGAAAGCAAATTGGCCGGACTTGAAAGTTCTGCCGAACAGATTTTAGGCGAGGTCAGCAAAAAAGAATCTGAAGTCGAGGCTCTCAACGCAGTTCTCATCAGGAAAGAGCAGAAATTACGTGAGACGCAAATCGAACTTGAAAATCAGGATAAACAGATCAAAACGATCGAAGAACAAATTCTAATCTCACGGGAACGTAAGAGCAGTTTGCTCGATTTGATACGCCGTTATTCTGAAGAAAAGACGGCTTCGCTCGAAAAGAAAGAAATTCTAAATAGGCGTATCGATGAACTCAGCGTGGCAATCGAAAACCTGGAGAGCCGCTATGCTGAGTCTAAAGAAAATCTATCTTCAAAAAAGGCCGACTTCGAAGGGTTTGATGGGTCGATCACGAACAAAAAGAATGAACTAGAACAAAATCGAAAAGAATTAGTCCAACTGATAGACGAAGTAGCAAAAAAACGCAGCGCTTATCAACTGACCAAAAACAATATTCAGAATCTTGAACGGAAAATTGACGACCTCAAAAAAGACAATGCGGTCTATTCGTCTACTTCGGATGATGCGCTGAGCGTTTTGGACGATACTCAATATGAAAAGCAAAAACTGGCCGATACAATCGACTCGCTCAAAAAGGATATCATTCAGGACCAACATCATGTCGATTCGCTTCGTGTTTCAATTGACGAATCTCGATCTCTTAAACTACACGCAGAAGCCGATGTTCGATCGATCCATTCGCGTATCGCAATTATCCAAAAAGCGATCGAATCCCATGAAGGGTTTCCTGAAGGCGTTCAATACCTGTTACAGGAAAAATTTGCCGGTATTGATACCACCATTGCGGATATCATCTCCGTCGATGAGGTATACAAAAGGGCTACCGAGGCCGCGTTGGGAGACAGTTTTTCTTTTCTGGTTTCCGGCAAGATCGACTCGATCCGAAACGCATTATCCAAACTGACGGAATCACGAAAAGGGGTTGCGACTTTTCTTAATCGGGAAAAATTATCGCAATTTCGATCCTCCGTCGATCTCAACGAACTCAACGGGATCAAGAACGAAATTATCGGATTTGCCACAGAATTAGTTAAGAGCGACGATCCGCGATTAATGCAGCTACTTTTAGGCGACGTGGTATTTGTTGATCAATTTGAAAACGCTCTAACCTTTGCCGACCGTTTTCCCCAATTCCGTTTTGTTACGCTCGCGGGCGAAATCGTCAAAGGCAACTATCTGATCAAAGGAGGCAGTCAGGCTCAAACCAACGATACGATGATCGGCCAGCGTGAAGCCCTGCGCCGCTTGCAGGATCAGGTTATCCAGTTGGAAAAACAAGTTGTAGATCTGCAAACAAAGATCACTGACCTTGAGGGACAACTTCGGGAAACAACGGCAAAACTGGCCGCCGATCAGGAAAAACAGAAATCGTCGGAACAACAGTTACTGTCCCTCGACAAAGAAATTTCCCAGTCGGAGTACGAACAAAAACGTTCCAAGGAAACCCTGGTAAAGAACCAGGATATCATTGACCAAACAACCCGCGAATTGCTGGTATTCCAAGCCCATTTGGAAGAAATGGAACCCCGCATGGATGAATTAGAGTCACGGCGGGGCGAGCTGGAATTACAGACTCGTAAACTGGAATTACAACTCAATGATCTAGAAAAAGAACGCAAGGACCGATCTGAATCGGTTAACGAAGTATTCTCTTCTTTTGTACGGCTTGAAAGCGAAATTAAAACTCACCAGACCAACGTAGAAAATAGCCGGCAGCAAATTCAAGATATGGACACGACGATAGCCAAACACGAGTCTGAAACCGTTGCTGCACAGCAGGAGATTGAGAAGCTTGGGGAATCGGCCGTTGTTCGTGAATCTGAACTGATTGCCATTTCCAAAAAACGCGACGCTATCGAAAAAGATCGCGACATGGGGGGAAGCGAAGTATCCAACCTTCGTGAATCCGCCGGAAAGATTGAAGCGGAATTGAAGAAGATCCGGCGCCAGCGCGAAGAGCTTCTGAATTCCCGCCACACCATGGAACAGGAGCATAACGATCTGCGTTTTGAGATGCGCAGCCTTACCGAACGGATACAGCGCGATTACGATTTTGACCTTTCCAAAGACTCCGTTGAAACCTTGTTGGCATCGGTTACTCCCGAATCCAAAGAGGAGGCCGAGTATTCTGAAATTGAAGAGGTTTCCCCAGGTACGCCGTTGCCGGAAAACGAACAATCCGAAAAAAATCTTGATGAGGTTTTGGATAGCGACCTTCCGCAAGAAACGCCGGCCTCTTCCGGGTTTGATTCCGTCGCTGTAAAGAGTATGATCGATGAATTGCGCCGCAAAATCAAACAACTCGGGCCTGTAAATATGGAAGCCTTCGCCGAATATAACGTAGAAAAAGAACGGTTAGACACGCTCACTCAGCAACGTCAAGACCTCTTGGAAGCTGAAAGCCAATTGATGCAGACAATAGAAACGATCAATACAACGGCCCAAAAACAGTTCATGGAAGTATTCGACCGTATCAAAGAAAATTTCATAAATATTTTTACATCGCTGTTTGAAAGCAGCGAAGCCAATTTGGAATTGGCCAAGGACGAAGACCCGCTGGAAGCTAATATTGAAATTCTTGCCCGACCCACAGGCAAGAAAATTCAACATATCGCATTGCTTTCGGGAGGAGAAAAAACACTTACGGCTATCGCTCTGCTTTTTGCGATTTATCTCGTAAAACCCAGCCCTTTTTGTATTCTGGACGAAGTAGATGCTCCGCTTGATGATACCAATATTGACAAATTCACCAAGATCCTGCGCGATTTTTCAAAAGACACACAATTTATCGTTGTCACCCACAACAAACGAACCATGGAAGCTGCACAAAATATTTTCGGTATCACCATGCAGGAGGCCGGCGTTTCAAAAGTGGTTTCGGTAAAATTCAATGATCGCGACATCCAGTCGGACGATATCGAAGAAATCATCCGCCAAAATCAGGTCGAAGAACTGACGCACGAAGTCAAAGAGCCTCCACCGGGAACGCCTCCCGAAAATTAGAGCCCCCGTCCATTTAATTATCCCTTTCAGATCGCTTGCAAGATTTATGTGGACACTCACCTCTTATTTATTTATTTTTATTAGTTCCCATCGGCCAGGATAAAATGGAATCTTTAGATGATAGAAGAAAACGCGCAAGGCGAATCACAAGAACCCTGAGGAATATTTTTCCAGATGCACAATGTAAATTAACCTTTCAGACGCCGTTTGAACTACTCGTAAAGACCATCTTATCGGCGCAATGCACCGACGAACGCGTCAACCGGGTCGCCGTGGATTTATTTAATAAATATCCGGGCCCGGAAGATTTTGCAAAAGCTTCTCAAGGCGATTTGGAGAAAGATATCCAATCCACAGGTTTGTTCAGAAACAAAGCGCGTCATATTCGGGCGAGCGCTTCGTTTCTGATCGAGCAATTCGGAGGGGTCGTTCCACCGTCAATGGATGAACTGATTCGGTTTCCCGGCGTTGGCCGTAAGACCGCGAACGTGATATTGGGTAATGTATTCGGTATTCCGGCATTAGTCGTCGATACGCACGTTATTCGTTTGTCAAAATTACTTGGTTTGACACTTCAAAATAATCCGGAAAAAATTGAATACGATCTGATGAAAATACTTCCGAAAAAAGAATGGGTATCTTTTTCCCATCTGTTATCTGACCATGGACGCCAAACGTGTATTGCACGGCGTCCTCAATGCGGACGGTGCTGCGTGGAAAAAGATTGTCCATCATCCTTGGTACCCCAAATTTAGTAACACAGGTGATTTTGTGAATTTGTTTTATCGTATCTGTTTCATTATTTTGATAAGCCTCTTGTGCCCCGCTTTCCTATCCTCTCAAAAGCTCTTTATAAAAAATTATACATCCGCCGAAGGTCTCGCGCAAAATCAGGTGTTTAGCGTTGAACAGGATCACCTTGGATTCATGTGGTTTGGAACCGGTGGAGGATTAAGCAGGTATGACGGCCGTACTTTCAGAAACTACACCAAAGAAAACGGGTTAGCCAGCAATGTCATCCGCGTGATCTTCGAATCCTCAGACCACCGCCTCTGGCTTGGAACCGACGAAGGCCTCAGCAGGTATGTTATTAAATCCGATTCTTTTGTCAATTATAATTCTTCAGATGAATTATACACGGGCGTTCTCGGTAAAGGCACCGTACGAAGCATTCTTGAAGATTCAAGCGGAAATGTATGGTTCGCCACGGCAGAGGGCCTCAGCGTTCTCGATAAAAAAACAGGAACGTTCTACAATTTTACGGTTGCCGACGGCCTGCCCTCCAATGTGATATTATGCTTAACCAAAAATCCGGAAAACACTATTTACGCCGGCACTCCCGAAGGCATCGGCGTTGTGCGTTTGAAAAACGATTTTACGATTGACGTGAATAGCATATCTGCCCGCGACGGACTAATCAATAACCGCATAGAAGCTATTTTCTACGATACATTTAATCGTCTGTGGATCGGCACACCGGTCGGCGTAACTAAGATAGAGGACCATATGTTCAGGAATCTCACCTCTTCCTCAGGCCTTGCGCATAATTCGGTTCGCGGCATCACTCAAAGTAAAAGAGGTTATGTATGGATTACAACTGAGGGCGGTATTAGTTTTACGGATTCTCGGTCCGATCCCATTACTTTCAAAAATTACAACACAAGGAACGGGTTTGCAGGAAATTTTTTTTATACCATGCTGGAGGATCGCGAAAACAATCTCTGGTTCGGTACATTCGGCAAAGGCGTCAGCAAACTAATTTCGGAAGAGTTGGTTTCATATTTGGAAGCTGACGGGCTGATCAATGATGCAATTCTTTCCGCCGCACACGATGTCAGCGGACGACTGTATATCGGCACTACGATCGGCCTATCTATATTTTATCAGAATAAGTTCCAGTCGTACTCGCAAGCCGAAGGACTTAATGCTACCGAGATTTGGAATGTAACGATCGATCCGCAGGGATTTATTTGGCTTGGCACATATAACGGATTAAAGCTGCTGATCCCTGACAACTATTTTTCTCTTTACCCCAATATTTCTGCGGCGGAATCTGAAAAGGCGCGGATTCTGATCAGCCAATCCCAAAAAATCAAAGATTTCTATTCGGTCAATTTATCAATGTTTCCTGAATTAAACGGACGCCGGGTTGTTGATATTGTCGTGGACAGCCGGGAAAGGATCTGGTTCGCCTCCACCGACCAAGGCATCGGCTATATTACGATCAACAATCAGGGAACACTTTCCGTAAAGTTATTCACAACCCACCACGGATTATTCAATAACAATCCTTGGTGTTTGTATGAAGATTCACAGCGTCGTATGTGGGCCGGAATGATCGGCGGCGGGCTGGCGTTATTTGATGAAACAAATGAATCGTTTTATAAGTTCACTCAAAAAGACGGGCTGGCCGACGACGTGGCGTTGGCGCTGTGCGAAGATGGTTTTGGCAACCTGTGGATCGGCAGTGAACGGGGTATTACCCGGCTTGATATTCAGAAATTACCCGCGCCTTCCGCCGAAAATACCGACATTCATTCTATTGTCAAACATTTCTCAACCAAAGACGGCCTGACGGATAATTGCGTTAACGCAATAACCCGCGACCTGAATGGTATGTTGTGGGTTGGAACTAACAACGGCTTGAATTTCATCAATCCTTCGACAGAGCGCATCGTTAAAACATATACAAAAAGGCAGGGACTAATTGATCACGAAGTAAGCACGAACAATTCTCTGATAACCGACAACAACTTTGTCTGGATCGGCACCGCCGGCGGCCTGACACGTATTCCTGTCATTCCTTCGGTAACTATGACCATACCTGCTCCGGTGGTCTATTTAACTGATTTTATCGTAGAGGATAAAACACAAAAACAAACGCGCCGGCTTAATCTAAATTATCGTCAGTCGGAAGACACGGCTCCGGAAGACACTTCCTTTTTCGAGCGCCTTTTTCACACAAGCGATCAAACCGTTTTGTATGAAGAAAATAATATCACGATCGACTTTGTATCCCCGTCCTTTAAGGATGAAAACGACGTACGATACCGTTACCGCCTGATCGGATTCGAAAAAGAATGGTCCGAACCTACGCTCGACAACCGGGTGAGGTATACCAACCTCAATGAAGGCAATTACCGGTTCGAAGTCATGGCCGGCAACGGGCTTGGGATGTGGAGCGACAAACCTATATCTGTTCACTTCAAAATTCTGACGCCGTTTTGGAAAAGCTGGTGGTTTATCTTATTCGTTACGTCTTTTATATCTCTTGGCGTATATACGTTATATCAATTCCGTATCACCCTTGTCCGGCAACGCACGGCGGAGCTTGAGGCGAAGGTTACGAAACGTACGCGGGAGCTTATGGTGCAGAAAGAAACCGTTGAGCGCATATTAAATGAACTTCGTGAAACTCAGATGCATCTGGTTCACTCCGAAAAAATGGCCTCCTTAGGACAGATGGTTGCAGGCATTGCGCATGAGATCAATAACCCGATCACGTATGTAAAAGCAAATATTTCCCTATTGGAAAAGAAACAACATCAGGTTCAGGCGATGTTTTACTCGTTTTCCGACTTATTCGATTTCTTTGACACATTTAAAAACATCCATGATGAGCCGCATGCCGCCTTTGCAGCCAAAATGACGGAAATTGATAAGCTTATTGAATCCTCCAAATTTGAAAAGTTTCTTTCCGATTTTCCGAAGATTATTCACGAAATGCGGGATGGAGTCGAACGAACGCAGAAGATCGTCGAGGACCTCCGCAATTTTTCCCGGCTCGACGAATCGCATTTTAAAGAAATTTCCCTTATCGATTCCATTGAGAGCACTTTAAATATTCTTAAAAATGAATACAAAAACCGGATCACCATTCACCGAAACTTTACTGAATTACCGCTGATCTACTGCAATCCGGGCCATATTAATCAAGTTTTAATGAACCTGCTCGTGAATGCATTTCAATCTATCGAAGGAGAAGGCGACGTTTGGATTCGCACCAATGCAGGACAGAATAACATTCTAATTACGATCAAAGATAACGGCAAAGGTATACCGTACGACATTCAGCACAAAGTATACGACCCTTTTTTCACCACCAAACCGGTCGGCAAAGGAACCGGCCTTGGATTGGCCATTTCATACAAAATCCTCGAAGCGCACAAAGGTACTATATTTTTTGAAAGCGCTCCCGGGGTCGGCACTGAGTTTAAGATTACGCTGCCCATCCGTAAATATTCGGCGTGATGTAAAAAAACCTTTACGCCAATCACTAATAATCTTGCCTATCCTTTTTTCTTTTATTATCTTGACCCCACCTATTCAGAATTCGTCGTCTTAACACGAATTTTATGAACCTCACTATTTAACCTCTTTCCTCTAAAGGAGTCGCTATGGTCAAGAAAGCACAACTCATCTACGACGACAAGTCAATGGACTTTCCTCTCATTAACGGTACCGAAAATGAGCAGGCCGTTGACATTGCTAAATTACGCGCGCAATCCGGCCTTGTCACCATGGATCACGGATATGCCAATACGGGCGCTTGTACCAGCGCCATTACATTTTTGGATGGTGAACAGGGTATTTTACGTTATCGCGGATACAATATTCAGGACTTGTGTGAAAACTCGAATTTTATGGAAGTCAGTTATCTGCTGATATACGGTGAACTTCCGTCGCCTTCTCAGGTGGAAGAATTCCGAAACAATATCACGCGCCATACTATGCTGCATGAATCCCTGCGCAGCCTGTATGACGCGTATCCTCGTGATGCGCATCCGATGGCGCTGTTGTCTTCCGTTGTCTGTTCGTTGTCAACGTTTTATCAGGATGCGATCGATCCCCTCAATCCGGAACACGTAAAAATTTCCATATTCCGCCTGCTCGCTAAAATTCCGACCATCGCAGCTTACTCTTATAAAAAATCGATAGGACAGCCTTTTATCTATCCGATCAATGCGTTGAGCTATTGCGCCAATTTTCTGAATATGATGTTCTCCGTACCGGCAGAACATTATGAGGTTGATCCGGATATTGAAAAGGCATTGGACCTGTTATTTATCCTTCATGCCGATCACGAACAAAATTGCTCTACGTCGACGGTCCGAATGGTTGGCAGCAGCCATGCAAATATGTTTGCCGCCATCTCAGCCGGAATTTGCGCGCTGTGGGGCCCGCTGCACGGCGGCGCCAACCAGGAAGTTTTGGAAATGCTCCAATTGATATACGATGACGGTAACAATGTCAAGAAATACGTCGAGAAAGCCAAGGATAAGAATTCCAACTTCCGACTGATGGGATTTGGCCATCGGGTATACAAGAACTTTGATCCTCGCGCACAGATCATCAAAAAAACCTGTGATAAAGTTCTGTCGAAAATGGGTATCAACGATCCCCTTCTCGATATTGCGCATCAACTGGAAGAAGTTGCTTTGAAGGATCCGTATTTTATCGAAAAGAAACTATATCCGAATGTCGATTTTTACAGCGGTATTATTTATAAAGCCATGGGATTCCCTGTAGAAATGTTTACGGTATTATTTGCCATTGGCCGTATGCCGGGCTGGATCGCACAGTGGAAAGAAATGATGGAGTCCAAAGACACGCGTATCGGCCGCCCCCGTCAGATCTATACCGGGCAAAATCAACGCAAATATGTACCGATTCACAAAAGAAGTTGATAATCCTTTTTTCAAATGTATTTGAATAAATAATCCAATGTTTTCGGTTACCGGGCTATTGCGGCTGTTCACCAAGGCAATAGCCCTTTTTTATTTTGCAATTTATATCGAATTAAATATTCCTTACCATGATGAAGGTTATTAAAAATTGAGAATTGTCGTACAGCGCGTAAGCCGCGCAAGCGTCACGGTTGAACGAAAAATAATTTCCAGGATCGGAAAAGGCCTGGTATTATTGATCGGATTCAAAGAGGGTGACACAAATGACGATCTTTCATTTTGGGCAGAGAAATGCGTCAATCTCAGAATTTTTGAAGACAACGGCGGAAAGATGAACGTGTCGCTCCTGGAATCTGGAGGCGAGATTCTCGCTGTGTCACAATTCACACTTTACGGCGACGTCCGTAAAGGCCGAAGGCCCAGTTTTATTGAGGCGGCGCGGCCTGAAGCAGCGGAACCGCTGTATAACGCTTTTGTTGAATTACTTCGCGCAAAAGGCGTCAAAGTTAGTACCGGCATATTTGGCGCGATGATGGACGTAGAGCTTATCAACGCAGGACCCGTAACGATTCTGCTGGATAATGCGCCGTAGTTTACATTACACGAACCACAATTGTATTCTATGACCCTGAAACCGCGATTAGTATTTTATTGTCTGGCCGTCCTTCTCGTTTCACCGCTTTTTCTTTGCGCGCAAGAAGCGGCGGTTGATTCCATATTTTCCATCGATTCAGTCATTACGGCCAAAGTTATGAAAAAGAACTTGAGGCTTGACTCATTGCGCAAAGCTGCTGCCGATACTGTCAAAACGGACGAGGGACTGGATACATTAATTTTTTATGGGGCAGACACAACCGAAGGCACGTTGGATCAGTCGACCATAATCCTCAAAAGTAACGCGTGGGTAAAATACCGTGGGATGGAGATCAAGGCGGCCAAGATCATTATCAATCAACCGCTAAAACTCATGACCGCGGAGGCCATACCCGATTCATTGGATTCTTTAGGACAAGTCGTGCGTTACAAAGGCATACCGGAATTCAGCGAAGGAGGAGAATCTTTCACGGGAAATAAAATGGAATATAATTTAGAAACTCGGCGTGGCCGCGTCGTCATGGGAGAAACAAAAATGCAGGACGGCATATATTATGGCGAAAATATCCGGAAGATCGGCGAGAACACCCTTTACATACGGCAGGGGCGATTCACCACCTGTGAAGAAAAAGACCCTCATTTTTTCTTTCAGTCCAAAGAGATGAAATTGATCGTCAAGGATAAGGTGGTCGCCAAGCCTGTGATATTATACATTCACGAAGTACCTATATTTGCCATACCTTTTGGCGTCTTCCCCAACCGAAGCGGACGCGCTTCCGGCATCACACCGCCTGCTTACAGCGAAACGCCAAGAGAAGGGAGGCAGATAAGAAATTTCGGATATTTCTGGGCGCCCAATGATTATTTTGACGCGCTCGGTCAGGTGGATTTTCTCGATAAAGCCGGATTCTTACTTCATGGCGGAACGCGCTACGCGAAAAGGTACAGTTACACCGGTAATTTTCAATTTTCTTATTCCTCGCTCAGTTATATTACGGGTCAAAAAAGCCGGTTATGGAATATCGACGCGTCGCACAGCCAAACTATCACCGACAAACAGAACCTTAATGCCGATATACATTACGTGAGCAGCAAGAATTTTTATCAGAACACGAGCGTGAATCAGCAGCAAATTCTAAATCGCCAGATCCGAACGAATATAAGTTACAATAACACTCAGGACTGGGGCAGTTTTTCAGCCAATTTATCGCAATCAGAAAATCTGGATAACGGGCAAAAAGATTTCACATTTCCGAACGTAACGATCAATAAATCCAACTCTGCTTTTTTCCCAAAGCCGGAAAAAGACAAAAATAAACCGGACACCTGGTATCAATCTATTCGTTATGGCTATTCATCTAATTTACTCGGGCGGCAATCCCAGGCAAGCAGAACGGCCGATCCCGCAAGCGCGCTGGGCATGAATCACAACGTCGGAATAAGCGCGCCGTTTAAGATCTTAAAATATTTTAACGTGAATCCCAGCGTAAATCTTCAGGAAACGTGGTTTGACAGGCGCAGTGAAAACTTTTATTTTGATTCACTCAATCATCCCGTGAACGACACGGTTCGTTCTTTTTTTGCAAGGCACACTTTTTCTTCGAGCGTCGGGTTATCAACAAAAATTTACGGAACGGCAAATCCAAGATTATTCGGTCTGGAAACATTTCGCCATGTGATGTCTCCCGGCGTCAGTCTTTCCTATCAGCCGGATTTTTCGACCAGCCCGTGGGGTTATTATGAAACAGCAGTCGATACGGCAGGACGAAAAACAAAGTTTGACCGTTACGGAGGAAATATTCTATTCGGCGGGACGCCGCAAGGAAAACAACTCTCTATGGGTTTTAATTTGGGCCACACGCTTCAGGCTAAAATAAAAAACACAGAAAAAGACACCGCACTTTCTAAATCGGATAAGGAACCGGAATTAAAAAAACTGGATCTCCTGAATTTCAATAATTCGATCAGTTACAATTTTACGGCAAAGGAATTCAAGTTATCGACGTTGACAACCTCAATTTCCGTGAGCAACGATCTTGCAAAAAACCTAAGTTTATCTATGTCAACAACGCACGATTTTTACCGCTACGACAGGAGTTTAAATCAGCGCGTCGATAGACTTAATAAAATACCACGCCTCATTTCCGCATCAATTACCTCCGGAATCTCATTCAGCGGCGGTGAAACTACGGCTGCCGCAGCTGCGCAAACACAAACTGCAACTGACCAAAATCAAAATTATTCCACACAACCTTTCCAACAAGATTACAATCAGCGTTTTCTTCCGCAAAATAACACGTTAGCGGAAGGCGTTCCCTGGACGTTGCGACTTGATTTTAATTATGATATCAACAAATCCAACCCTGAGATCGTCACTAAGGCATTCGGCGTTAATGCAAGTTCCAGTTTCAAAATTACGTCTAACTGGCAATTAGGGTATAATGCGCGGTACGATATATTAAACAAGAACCTGGTGAGTCAGAGTTTAACTTTTGCGCGTGACCTTCATTGCTGGCAGATGCGTTTCGATTGGACGCCAACAGGGCCTGCGGCAGGGTATTTCTTTGTTATTCAGGTCAAGTCTGCAACTTTGCAGGATGTGAAACTTCAACGAACGGATTACGGAAGCAGGATTTTCCAGTAGGCGGGGCAGGCAATAATAATGGCATTATAAATATTTTTTTAAATATTGACCTGTATACGATTCTTTAACTTTAACTATTGCCTCCGGCGTACCGGCAGTAACGACGTTCCCGCCTTTGTCGCCTCCTTCAGGGCCCAAGTCAATTACGTAATCAGCGCATTTGATCACATCGAGGTTATGTTCGATCACTACAACGGAATTTCCAGACTCGATCAAGCGGTTAAAACTGGTCAGTAGTTTGTTTATATCTTCGAAATGCAAGCCTGTTGTAGGTTCGTCCATAATATATAGAACATGATCGCCTTTTTTTTCCGCCAGATGAGCGGCTAATTTAACGCGTTGCGCTTCACCGCCGGAAAGCGTAGTTCCCGACTGGCCGAGCTTTAAATACCCCAGTCCGACGTCATCTAAAACCTGCAGCTTCTTAATTATTCGTGGATAGGCCTTAAAAAAGGTAAGTCCTCCCGTCACGGACATTTCCAATACATCGTGTATATTTTTATCGTGATAGTGGATTTCGAGTACTTCCTTTTTATAACGTTTGCCTTTGCATTCTTCGCACTCGAGATATACGTCGGCAAGAAACTGCATTTCCACCAAAATCTGGCCTGCGCCTTCACACACTTCACAACGGCCGCCGGGAACATTAAACGAAAAAGTTCCGGATTGATACCCCCGTATTTTTGAAGTCGGAAGACTGGCAAACACATCGCGGATCATGTCGAATAATTTAATATAGGTTGCCGGATTACTGCGTGGAGTTCGGCCAATGGGCTGCTGGTCTACCATTTCGACGGCATCGATATTTTTAATTCCGTTCATACTGTCGTGCGCGCCGACTTTCAATGACCATAAACCCAATTGACGCATGAGGCCTGCATACAACACATTATGAACCAGCGTGCTTTTGCCGGAACCACTGACTCCGGTTATACATACAAACATGCCGAGAGGAATAGTTATGTCAATGTTTTGTAAATTATTCTCACGCGCGCCTTTGACCTCAATAAATTTGTTATTCCCTTTGCGACGTTTTACCGGAACGGGAATAAATTTTGTTCCAGAGAGATATTGCCCGGTTAAAGATTTCTTGTCACGTAGGATCGACGCATGGCTGCCCTGAAAAATAACTTCTCCTCCGAAAAGCCCGGCCAAAGGGCCCATATCAACAATCTCATCACACCGCTCCATAATTTCTTTATCGTGTTCCACTACAATCACCGTATTTCCTATGCTTTGCAGATTTCTTAAAATGGAGATGAGTTTGTTATTGTCTCTTGAATGCAAACCGATGCTCGGCTCGTCTAAAATATACAACGACCCGACAAGCGAAGATCCAAGAGATGTCGCAAGATTTATACGTTGGGCTTCACCTCCGGATAATGTTCCGGCCAAACGGCTGCATGTTAGATATTCCAAGCCCACATTTCTTAAATAATTGAGCCGCTTGATAATTTCCTCTAGCGCGCGCCGGCTAATTTCAAAATCAAAATCGGACAGCTTTAGGTTGGTAAAAAACTGATGCGCGTCGTTGATCGTCATATTGTGAACATCATGAACTGTTTTTTCGGCGATGGTAACACAATTCGCTTCCGGTCTTAGTCTGGATCCGCCACAGTCGGAGCAAGTGACATATCCGCGGTATTTGCTGAGAAGAACGCGAACGTGCATCTTGTATGTCTTGGTATCAAGCCATGCAAAATACTCGCGTATGCCGTCAAAACCGTCTCCACCGTCCAGCACTTTTTGATATTGTTCTTTGGTTAATTGAAAAACAGGAACATCCAAAGGAATATTATTTTTCCTGGCATTTTTCTCCAGTCGCGACTGAAAATCGGAATAACCGTCCGTCGTCCATGGTTTGATTGCGCCTTGCTTAAGCGTCTTGGATTTATCCGGAATGACGAGATCCATATCCACTTCAATTTTGTTGCCAAATCCCTGGCAATGCGGGCATGCACCGTACGGATTATTGAAGGAAAAGAGTTTTGGATCCGGCTCAAGAAACGCTTTGCCGCAGGTATTGCATTCAAATTTATTTGAAAAATTTAAATCCTTGTCATCCAGAATCCGGATCGTCATCTTTCCTTGTCCATGTTGAAATGCCGTTTCCACTGAATCGGCTAAACGTGTTTTGTTTTCAGCGGAAACTGTAAGGCGGTCTATAAGAACTTCTATTTGTTTCAGTTTGAATATTTTTTTCATAACAGTTTCGTCGCTCAGTTCAGCAATAATCCCATTCAATAAAACACGGTTAAAACCCTGCTCGTGAAGCAGCAGAACGGATTGCTCCGTTACTTTAGTGGAAAATAGAACATAAAATTTTGTTCCGACCGGATACCCAAGTACCGTCTGAACAACGCCGGTTACCGTATCCTTTCTAACAAGCGATTTGCAGTTAGAGCAGTACGTTTTCCCGATCCTGCCAAACAGCAATCGGAGATAATCATAAATTTCAGTGACGGTTCCGACAGTGGAGCGCGGGTTCTTGGCTAATGTTCTCTGTTCAATCGCCAGTGCAGGGCTGATACCTTTAATGTGATCAACCTCGGGTTTGTCCATCCGTTCCAGAAATTGCCGCGCGTAGGCAGATAACGATTCGACGTAGCGCCTCTGGCCTTCTGCATACAATGTGTCAAACGCCAACGACGACTTGCCAGATCCGCTAACGCCTGTGATCACGATAAATTTATTGCGCGGAAGTTTAAGACTGATATTCTTAAGGTTGTGCACCCGCGCGCCTTTTATTTCAATAAAATCTTCCATGCCTATTTATTAATATTCTGCTTAAGCCCGTATGCACTTTGCAAAATGGTATTCACTACTTTTTCAACGGTCACATTGTTTACGTCCGTTCCTTCCCGGATCACAGTATGCTTATTTCCGTAGGGACCTATATGCCGTTCATCTTTAGGCCCAAAAATGGCGAAAACCGGAATATCCACTGCCGTTGCTAAATGCATGATGCCGGAGTCATTGGAAACGAAAAATCTACAGTGTTTTATCAATGCGGCTGTTTCGTGTATATTTGCCCGGCCGACAAAATTCACCGTTTTTTGTACCAATAAGGATTCAACCCGCAGAACATCTTCTTCCTCGTCTTTTCCGCCGACAATAAGAATTTGTGCATTCCAATGCTCCTGAAAATATAACATAAGTTTTGCATAATTTTCAGATGGCCAGCGTTTAAATGCCGCTTGAGGATTGCATCCCGGATGGAAACCGATCGTGAGTTTGTTTGCTATAAATCCCTTTTCTGCCAGCATTTCGTCTGCATTTCGCAGGTCTTTCTCAGATAATAATAATTGCGTAGCTTCTTCGGCTTTGTTATGAGAAACACCGACGTGCTTTAATAAATCAAGATTACAAAGCAGACGATGCCGCCCTTCAGGAATAGGCTCGATTATATTGAACAAGAAATCAAAATCACGCGAGCCTGTATGCGGAGTGCGATGCTTGATACGAAAAGGAATACCGGATAGAAAGGGAACTAGCACTTGCGAAAGCGTATTGCTCGGAATCGTTCCGATGTAAAGATCGTAACGCTGTTTCCTTAATTGACGAATCAATTTAATGAATTTAAGAAAACGGAGCTCCAACAAGAACACGCGATCGACTAATGAATAATTTTGAAATATTGATTTCGTCGGTCGGCTTACTAGTAAGTCCACTTTTGTATCTGGTTTGGCCTGTTTTAATGCTCTCACTAGTGGTTCAGCCATTAAGGCGTCGCCGATACCGGCGGAGATGTTGATAAGAACATTGCCATCTGTTTGATTCAAATCAATATGTTGAACCCTAAACCTGACAAAATGTTTTAAGAAGTGGGTTATAAATTTATATAATAATGTTTTATGCAATTTACCGAATCTCGTAATACATTAGCTACATTAGTTGATTACCTTTTTTCTCATCTTTCCACCCAAAACCGTAAGCAATCAAAATAAAACACATAATCTGATTCTATTTTTATTTTTTTGGCTTACCACTGAAAGGCACTAACACCCGAATAACTTGTTTGAATATAGATTTTGACACAATGCAAACTATCGAACCAATTTCACAAAAACGTCTGCGTATTCCTTCGCCGTTTTTTGAACGTCAAAATTTTCCATGACGAAAGTTTTGCCTTCTTTACATATATCTTGTGACATCCCTGGATTCTTATAGAGGGATATGATTAGTTCCGATAACTCTTTGACATCATTCACAACATAACCGGTCTTTCTATTTTTTATGACTTCTAGCACGCCGCCACCGTCCTGGAAAACTACTGTGGGACATCCTAGGTACACTGATTCAACAATGGCGAGACCCATCCCTTCACTATCAGATGGAAGAACAAAGACATCTAACGCATTTATGTAGTTATAAATATCATCTCTGAATCCCGGGAAAAGAATTTTCATTTCGATTTTGTGTTGTGCAACCTGTAAATCCAATTTATTTTTTATCGTTGCATCACCACCTCCATAAATGACCCCTTTTATCTTGTCATACTCCCTCAGATTTCCAAGCGCCTCAATTAACCTATCCAGTCTTTTTCTCGCGTCATACCGAGCCGCGACTCCTACTAAGAAAACATCAGGCTCCAAACCTAATTCCAGACGTATCGATCCCTTTGACTTAGTTGTTTTTATCGATTCAAAGTTGACTGAATTCTTAATTAGCTTAACTTGCTCAACCCTTAATCCGTAATAAGATATACAGAAATCACATAGGTATTGCGAAGGCGCAATCACAACATCACACCGTCGAAGGGAATGGATGAGCAGCCATTTCTTGAGAAAACGAATCAGTCGATTTTTCCATATAGAATCGCTAATTACATTAATTTTATGATTTGATTTTACGTTCTCTATGGAATCCTTCTTAAATAATTTCTCAAAAAATATATCCTTAATTCGTTTTCGTATCACTCCGCGCGCACCCTGCAAACTAAATGTCATTATAGCTCCGCTGAGAATACCTGCTAAGTAAGCTTGCCAATTGACCCCCCAATAATTAATGATATCATAGCTTTTCATGACGCGTAAATAGTAAGGAATAGTATTTGTAACTCCGCTAGGTAGACTCATCGTTACAATACCTTCTCTCAAACTAGCATCGTAAAAAGGTCCCTGTGCTTTGATAAAAAATACATCAAATTGGACTTCCTGATTATCCTTCAAGGACTGAGAAATCGATAGTATTTGCCGTTCCCGCCCTCCCAAGTCGCCGGAAGGAGTTATATTCAGCACTCTAACCTTTTTGGAATTTTTTTTCTTCACGAATCATGCCTCATCTTGCTACTTTCGAGTTCATTGCGGACTATTGGCTTGAATAATTTTTTTCAAACCTTCATCTAATGGCACGAGTTCCCTTCCCAAAACGCGTCTCATATTAGAATTATCGGGCTGGCGTCGAGTCATATCGCCCTCCTTTAAGGGCGGTAAGTAAACAATACGTGATTTTGAACGAGTTACTCGGATTATTGTTTCCGCAAGCTCGTTAATTGTCGTCAGATCAGCATTTCCAACATTTACAACGTCATTGACAAACAGGTTCTCGTTTAGGAGTTTAAGAGTAAACTCAGTGTTGTCATCAATAAAACAAAATGTGCGCGTTTGAGTACCGTCGCCATAAATTGTTATGTCATCTCCGGAAAAAGCGGAATTGATAAATTTTGAAACAACAAAATCCGGACTTTGTTTTGGCCCGTAAGTGTTGAAAAGGCGTAAAATGGTATATGAAAGACGGTGCTCTTTTTCATAGCTTCGGCAAAAACATTCTCCTATGTTTTTTACGACAGCATAAGGCAACCGTGAGTTTAGCGGTGTTGAATACTCATGTTGCGGTAAATGGACCGGTTCACCGTATACCTCCGATGAGGAAGAATAAAAGATACGTTTTACACCTGTGTTTTTAGATAACTGAAAAATATTTTGTAAGCCTTTCACATCATCCAAAACTTCGATTGGATTTTCCAAAGTACGTGCAACTCCAACAAGAGCCGCGTAGTGAAAAACATAGTCGAATCCGTAACGATTCATAATAGGCGCTACGTCTTCATAATTATTCACATCGGCTTTTATGAATTGACAGTTTTTGTGGGAGGGCACATTTTCAAATCTCCCTGTTCGCATATTATCTACGATTATGACGGTGTTTTGATCGTGCAATAGTAGAGATTCGGCTAATGAACTTGCGACAAAACCAGCCCCACCCGTTATTAAGATTTTTCTTTCTGTTGTCATATCACAAATTACTTTCTTTATGAAATTCGACTCTCTTAGATATAGTTGACTTTATTCAGAAACTTGCTCGCAATGTTTGGGAGTTCATTTTTCAGATTCGATAATTCAAATTAGTTGACTGTAAATAATTTTTATAACGCTTCGACTTTGATATAAAGAAATTAGAAAAACGGATACCCACATCAAATTATCGACATTCTTCTGTTGAAAATAAGACTCGAAATACAGCTTCATATTCTTCAATCCAGAAATCATGAATATGATCCCAATCCAATGATAAATCGCAATGGTTCGAGGCAATATGAAAAACATTAAGTATACACCAGCCGGTAAAAACAAACTCAAAAGAAACAAAATATTTGTTTTGTTAAATTTATAAAACCCCCAAAACCAAACAGCAATTCCTACGACTGAATATGTAAGCCAATAGATCTTTCCCCATTTTATCAGATTAAATGTTATTCTTTGAGCAATATCATTTTCGGGTTGATCCCAGTATTTACCAAAACCCAAAGATTTCGCGGGGTTGACATGTGTTTGATGTGTGATGCTATACCGTTCGTCAGTATTTTCATCTTGTTTCACTTTTTGATACGGACTGTTAAGTTCACCCATTACCAGATTTAAATAAGTCTTACCGGACAATTGCCAATGACCGCTATATGATCTAAGAAAAAAGAGATAAGGAAGTATTAGAATGGCGCATACAACAGGAGTAAGCCACAATAAAATCTTATTGTGTAAGGTTCCTATCGCCAACCAGAAGAACAAAATAATACCTATAATTAAACCTTCCGCACGGATATAATACAAAATTGCCCATAAAGCACTAAAGATTACTGCTTGCAATAAAGATAACCCATTTTGCCTGCGAATGTTGAGAGTTATAAAGGCAATGGCTATGAAGGCAAGAGTAAACAGCGACTCGCTGTAGCCGTTGGTCGCATTGATCAAGTAATTTGAATTAGTTGCAAACAATAAAACAGACACTATCGCATATTTTTTTTCAAAAAGAAATGATAAAGAAATGTTGTACATTAAAAGTACACTAAAGAGAAATGAAACCATACATATAATCTTGCCACTCCACTCCGGATTGTCTATAATTTTATTCACAGCGCCAATAACAATAGGGAATCCGGGAGATAATACCACGTCTGGAACATTATTATACCGAAGACCATCGCCTATCCACAAACTTTTTCCCAAATGCGCATACTCATGCGGGTCGTTCATTCTTGAGTAATCTGTATTTTGACGTGCCAATATTAATAATAGAGATATAAGCAAACAAATACTTATAGCTATGGTAATTTGAGTTTTCATGTTTAATATATTTATCACATGCAAACCAAACGTTCCTTCCGAGTCACTCAATTTAAAACATTTCACTGTTGATACGATTTAGGAAGCACCTTCGCCAGAAACGGAATCCTATTTGCAATTTTTTTTATGATATACCTATCGTATTTATCGAATTTAAGAATGAACATTCCAACCACATACAACGCCCACAAAGCAAATACGTACAAAATAAAAGTATATTGATACCAAGGAAGTTTATAATTCGAAAGAAGTATCTCGACGAGCACGACCGATACGAGAATACTTAACGCCGGCTTGTAAAGGGATTTTCTAAAAGGCACGAATCCTAAAAAATATTTTACTTCAAGCATTACAATGGTGTTTATTATGACCATGGACATTGCATTACCCACCGCTGCCCCCATGATGCCATAGTGTTTGATAAGAAAATAGTACTGAATAACATTGACGACGGCCATAATCGCCGAATTAATCAAATTCACTTTAATTCTGCCGGTCATCATTATTACATTACCTGCAAGCCCTAAAAAGTCATGATAAAGATTGCCAATACTTAGAACAACCAATAACATGATCCCTTCCGAAAAATCTTTTCCAAATATATTAAGGATTTCAGTTGAAAACATGAGTACCGTTGTGCAAATCGGCAAACTTATTGAAAGCGACCATTTCGTAACCGTTTGATACAGGTTTTTTAATTCATCTTTTTTTTTTGCAGAATAAAGTTCCGCAACCAGCGGTCCGAAAATAGTGCTAATGGTATAATGCGGCAAGTATATCAACGGCTGCAATCGGAGTGCTACGGTGTATATACCCACTTCACGCATGGTAGTGAAAAAACCCAAGAATAGAATATCAAGCTGGAAAGTATATTTGCTTAAAAGAGAATTTGTAAATAATGCGGCGGCGAATTTATTCATTTCTTTCTTTTCAAATACCGGTTTAAAAGAAGAATCTTTTAATTTTGGAAATACCTTCAGTAAAAAAAACAGCGAGACGCTCAATATGACCGCGTCTTGTACTAAGTTTGAGCCAAGCGCCGCATATAAATCCCACCCAAAAAAAACAAAAAGAACCAGGCTAATGATCTTTGCAGCTGAGCCTATTATTTCATTAGACAGAACTTTATATTTAATCTCCTGCAGCCCGTTTAAACTGGACATCATCACCTGATACAACGACGTCATCAAAATCGAAACGGCGTAAAAACGGAATGCACGAACAACATTGGCTTCAAATGTTTCCTGAGAAATGTTATCAGGTCGATGAACAAAAATTGCGCAGAACTGGGATGGAAATATCAAGACAAATACCGTTAGTGCCAGGCTTATAAAGAACGAAACTCTCAATGTCCACAATATAGAACCCTTGATTTTAGGCCAGTCACCCAGCCCTTTATAGGTAGGAATAAAACGGAGATTCGTCCCATTCAGGCCCAAACTTGATAAATTTGATAGAAGCGATCCCCAGGATTGGACCAATGAATAAATCCCGAATAACTCAGCGCCTAATACACGGGTTGTGATTACACTAGTCAGCGGCATGGTAGTCAAATTGACAATACTACCGATTCCGGAAATCAAAGAGTTTTTTGCAACTTTGGAAATATTTTGTTTTTCCGATTGGTTCAAACTGTAATCGCCTGATTTGACTGGAAGTTGTCTCTATACCACTGAATAAATGTTTTTATGCCGGTCTTAATTTGTGTCTTTGGGTGATAACCAATGATCTCCTTTGCCTTCGCAATATCGGCAAACGTCTTTTCAACGTCACCGGGCTGCATCGGCAGCCAATTAATCATGGCCTTTTTACTCAGCTCTTGTTCTATTATACTGACTATATCCGCCAACGAAATTGTTTGAGCCTCCCCAAGATTCAAAATTTCATATCCGTTCAGATGATTCATAGATTTTAATATACCGTCAACAATGTCGCTAATATATGTATAATCTCTTCTGGATGTCCCGTCGCCGTAGAGATTTATTTTTTCGTTCTGGTCAATGGATCTTGTGAAATAATGTATAGCCATCTCAGGCCTTTGGCGCGGTCCGTATACAGTAAAGAAACGCAAGCAGAAGGTATCAATTTGGTAAAGATGATGATACGCGTAGGCTAAGACTTCACATGCTTTCTTTGTTGCTGCATAAGGCGAAATCACATGATCAACATTATCCGTTTCAGAATATGGAGTCTTCAGATTATTTCCATAAACAGATGAAGAGGATGCCAAAATGAATTTTTTGACTGAAAACGCTCTGAGTGCTTCCAAAACATTCATCGTGCCTTCGATATTCACCTTCTGGTATAACTTCGGGTTCTGGATCGATGGACGAACCCCTGCCCTGGCGGCAAGGTGAATGACCAAATCGATATTGTCCGATCTAAAGACGTCGCACAAGTCGGAAAAATTCAGAATATCATTTCGAATCAATTTGAAATTTAGGCTGGAAATGCAGTTGGAAATATTTAGTTCTTTGATCTTCGGGTCATAAAACTCATCAAAATTATCATAGCAAATGACCTTGTGATTCTGAGCTAATAAGGCCTCACAAACATGAGATCCGATAAACCCGGCGCCTCCGGTAACAAGAACCGTCATATATTGTTACCCACTTTCGACTTGTTCGCTTCAGAGTTGACATAATAATTATCGTATGCGTATTCATAATAGCCTTTTTTCTCGTACTGAAATTCGTTCAGTACGATGCCAATCACATTGGCCCGAACGGTATTCAATGAGGCAATAGCGTTTTGAAGATATTGTTTTTGAGTCACGCCGTATTTTGTTACTATAACTACGCCGTCAACACGTGAAGCCAATATTATAGAATCGGTCAGCAACAAAATGGGCGGCGTATCATATATAACCATATCAAACTTCTTTTCAAGTTCATTCATCAGGAAATTCATGCGCATGGAAGAAAATATTTCGGTGTGATTCTGCGCATCCGCTCCACCGGTAATTACGTTGAGATTTTTTACGAAGGTCGATTGAATGGCCGAACTCAGATCGGTATTATTCAATACGACGTCCGTTAATCCGGGAGATTCATTGATCTCAAAGAGCAAATGGTGCTTCGGTTTTCTTAGATCGGTATCAACCAAACATACTTTATGGCCCATATCTGAAAAAGAAATGGCTAAGTTTACCGCAGTGGTGGTCTTACCTTCTCCGGGACCGGAACTTCCGACTAATATCGAACGCATCGGCGTATCAATATTTGCAAACTGAATATTCGTTCTCAACGCGCGATACCTTTCAGAAATAAAAGAGCGGGCGTTAAGTTGGGAAATCATTGCTTTTTTTCGGATCATGTTTTTATCATCGTCCTCATCATCTATTTTCTTTCCAAAGATTTTAGTCGTCAACTGGCCGACGCCGTTGGCGTTCTCTGCCAAGTCTTCGCGAGGAATCGGAGGTATCTTTCCAATGATAGGAATATTAGTAATGCCGGCGATCGTTTCTATGCTCTTGATGGTTGTATCCAGGTACTCTATCCCAAACGCCAGAGCCACGCCAATCAATAGGCCGACCATCGCTCCGATAAAGATCGTTGTAAACACTTTATTATAGATCGGAATCGGCGGCTTAGCTGGATCTATGATCTTCAAATTACCTGTCGTGCCGTACATTTGGATAGAGAAATTTTCTTTTTGTTTGATGAGCGAACTCAGAGTTTCTTCATAAACTTGTTTTGATCGGCTTAAACGGGTGATGTCAATTGCGTCTTGCAAAAGGTTTGGATTTTTGAGTTCAAAATTACGGATCAATCCTGCGTATAAACGCGCTTGCCCTTTTAGTAAAATCAACTCAATTTCTTCGTTATTCTTTTTCCCGAATACATTTTTCCAAAGCTCGTTTAAATCGCCGACGATCGGTTTTTCGCCGTCGGTATCGACAGCAGAAAGTAGTGCGTAATATTTATCGCGAAGCTGGCTGATTTGCTGGTCAATTTTTTTGACTTCAACATTTTCGTACGCATCTGCTCCGAGTCTTTCAAAAATTTGTACTTTTCTTGCATTCAATTCTTCAATTTGGTTTTTAAGTTTTGATTCTTCCTTTGATTCGTTTTCAGGCTTAACCGCGTTGCCGGTCATCCGGCGCTGAATGGAATCCAATTGTGAATTTAGCGCATTCAAATTGGATTCACGTACTTGTTTCTGCGTTTCCAGTTCCGCAAGCTTGTCCTTCATTAAAATGATCTTATTTAAAGGGCCTTCCTCATCTTTAGAAGTCATGTCCGTTTTTTTCTTCAATGCTTGAAGAGCTAATTCTGTTTTTTCCAGATTATTTTTAGTGAGCTCGATTTGTTCATCGATAAAATCAATCCCTTTGATCAATCCTTCTTTGTCCAGTTCTGCCGTCCGTCTTTTTAGCAGATCGGTAGCAACCGTTACGAGCTTTTGAACTAAAAACGAATCATAGGATACTGCCGCTATTTCAATAAACTGTGCAGCTTCTTTATACGGTTTCATCGTAATCTGGGATGTTTGAAAACCTTCCAGTGCCGATTCCACATATTCCGCATCTCGTTGCTTTAACAGATCGGTTCTCAAATCTTGTCTTAAAAGAACATTAAAAATATCGGTTGTCATGATTATCTCGTAGTATCCAAAGTCGATCCTCGGGATACTCCCGTTTTTATCGAGAATATCCAGCATCGGATTACTGCTCGAGTTATCAAAAAACATGATCGACGAGGATCGGTATATGGTAGGCTTCGAAACGGAATAGAACGTGATTATAGATGTAAAAATTAGGAAAGCAGACAAAACGACCAGTTTATGCCGCAGTATCGTACTAATAATCGCCTGCGCGTCTAAACCTTGTTTAACTTGAGCATCTTGCATGATATATCCTTTTTTTGCCTTAATTATTTTTTCGCGCTTGAATATTTAGATACAACAAATATGCTGAAGCAAAAGTAATGGTGTATGTCAAAACTGTGATAAGAGTTTTAAGAGTAAATTTCTTTGCCGGAACAAAAATGATATCTCCGGGTTCTACTAACGGAACTTGCCCGCCTTTCGCTTTGAGAACGGTTTCAATGTCGACTAGTTGCTCAGATTGGGCAGCCCCGATGCGACGAATCAATTTAATACTTCGGATCGAAGCTTCATCTTGCGGCCCGCCGGCTAAAAATATAACATCGATCACATTTGCGCCTGGGAATAAAGGATAATTTCCCGGATTGCGCACAGCACCCAGCACATTTGCATAAACCGCGCCGTATATCGCCGGAACAAAAATTATGTCTCCGTCCTGCAGATCTTTTAGTTTTTCAACATTGCCCGTTTCAATAATGATGGTTTCCAGCGGAATCGTAATATCTTCACGTAAACCGGTTTCGTGATTACGACGGATGATCCGCGTTTTATTTAGATCGCATCGCGGCGTCGCTCCTCCTGCAGCAGAAATAGCGCCCTGAATGGTATGATTTTTTGGAATTTTCAAAGCACCCGGGCTGTTGACCTGTCCGAGCACAATGACCTCGATCATTTCTTCTTGCGCAAATGCGACTACTACTTCCGCCCTGCCGCCGATATATTGTGATAGGCGCGCCGCTAATACATTACTGAACTGCTCCAAGGTCATTCCGTCCACTTTGATATCCTTCATAAAAGGATATTTAATCGTCCCGTCCGTTCCCACCATCGCCTCTTTTGGAAGCTCATCGTGGCCGTAAACGCTAATCTGTAATCTTTCTCCGGGCCTTACTTTTCTTTCCACTTTTGCCGATAAAGGTTTACTGTCGGTTGTATCCGCATACCTTTTTTCTTGCGAATAAAGCTGAACCGTAAAACACAGCGCCAGGGCGATAAAAGAAATTCTCAACATCAATACCTTGTGTGGTTAGTTTATAGGTTGTTCCGCTGCGTCGGCGGAATGTAAAGCATCTTTTAGTTTTAAGCGATTTTTAAAAAAATAAATAAATCCGATTCCTGTAACTGAAATATAATGGCTGGCATGAAAAATAATAGCAAATCCCAATGCATGTTCTTTGTCCACATTCAACAACATCAAACTTTGTTTTGCGATTTCATGAAAGGTTCCGACATAGCCCGGCGCGGCAGGAATCATTATAGCAAAAGAAGTAAATACCATCACAACCGTAGCCCCTAGCATATCCAGCTGATACAGCAACTCAAAGTGAACCGCGTAGAACATTGCATACATAACATAAATATAAGTGCCCCAGATCACAACGCTTAAAACCGTAATGATCACATACGATTTAGCTGAATGTAAAAAACTGACGCCTTCAATAAAGGATTTTACAATTTTATCGATCTTATAGGCCAATGTGACTGAAAAAAAGCTGACTGACCTGTGAACTAACTTCAGTGTCCAATCGGTTCTCTTTACCAGCATGAAAAGAATAAAAATTGATACGGCAACTATTGCAGCTACCAATACACTGCCGTTTTTTACCCACTCCGGAAAAGGAAACAGCAATAAGATGAATCCGAAAATCATCAATAAAGTCAGTACATCGATGATACGTTCAACCACCACCGTGCCTATCGAAGCGCTAAATGAAATGTTGTCAGACTGTTTGAGCGCATACCCTCTTACAAATTCGCCTAACCGAAACGGGAGAACATTGTTGACCATAAAACCAATCATTAAAGCGGAAAACACATTAGACGTTCGAATTTTTTTTATCGGCAGAAGCAGATATTGCCAACGAAGCGCCCGGAGCCAGCAACTGAACAAATTCAATGCAACTGAAAAGAAAACAAAACCTATACTTACACCCCAAAAAGATTTTGTGAGTTCATCAAAATCAATTCCTCTAACCGCCAGCCATATAAAAAATACGCTGATACCGATATTCAATAATAACCAAAAAAGTCTCTTCAACACCTTCTCCCGTTAGCGCAGATCAATAACTTCCATTCCCTGTTCCACCTGAAAGTTGAACAACTTCGGATCCAGAGCGCGGTCAATCTCAACATGCGTAAATTCGTATGAAATGGAATTGCCTTCGAGATCCGTATACTCGATCTTTTCGGTTATCCACGTGTCTGCAGGAACCCATATCTTCATGCTTTGCACAAAATCATCCCGGTCTCTCGGATCCAGTTTCAGAACATAAATCAGCCGATCTTTCACCGTTTCTATCTTAATAACTTCAGCAATAAACTTGTCGAGATAGTCATAGAGAAAATACTTGGGCATGAAAAGGCTTTTACTGTTCTTTTTTAGCTTGTCAATGAGCACCTGATTATTCAATTCCGAATATTGCCAAACGACTTCGCCGTTAGTAATATTAAGCTGCTGCCCTAATTCATACCGAATATTATTTTCTTTTTTGAAATAAAGTTTTCCCTGCAGATCCTGATGTTGTCCCGTCAGTTTCCACTTGAAATGATAATCAAAATTGAAAGTAAAACTTTCAGTTTTTTTATATTTATTCTGAATTTTTTTTATGATCGACTGTGCGTCTTCACCGGCCGACAAGTTCGCCGTAATGAAAAAGAACAACGCCGCTAATTTGATACAGTTCATCCCACTATCCTTGTGTTAATCTTTAATAGAAAGTATTATACCGAAAAACCGTCCTATTGACCATTCAATTTTTACGCTCTGTACATCGCAACCTGATCTTCCGTGATCAATACCTGCCGCGCCTTACCGCCGTCCTGCGCCGTTACGACTCCGGCCCGCTCTAACTGATCCACTATCCGTGCCGCCCGTGCATAGCCGATACTGAGCCTACGCTGTAAAAGTGAGGCGGAGCCTTGGTTGTGTTTTACTACGATATCCAACGCTTCATTAAAAAGTGCGTCGTAAGCGCCGGCTTCAGATTCACCGTCTACATTTTCTCGCGGTTCTTCTTTCATGACAAAATCTTTTCTTGGAAATGGCGGCATCTTGCTGATATACTCCACGATCGATTCCGTTTCCCGCGTGGATGTAAAGGCATTTTGAATTCGAATAGGCATCGCACCTGGCGGGAGATACAACATGTCGCCCTTACCGAGCAGTAGTTCCGCCCCGCCCATATCGAGAATGGTTCGAGAGTCGATCTTGCTGCGCACCTGATAAGCGATTCGCGCCGGAAAATTAGCCTTGATCAATCCCGTGAGTACATCGACGGACGGGCGTTGTGTCGCTACGATCAGGTGAATGCCGACCGCGCGCGCCATTTGCGCCAAACGTGTGATCGACGTTTCCACTTCCCGCGGCGCCGTCATCATAAGATCGGCTAATTCGTCTATGATCGCCACGATATATTCCAGCTTGTAGTGGTGAGTCTTTCCATCGTCAGGCAGACTGCCATCATGCCAGCGCTTATTATAATCTTCGATATTGCGAACATTTGCGTGAGCCAGTTTTTCGTAACGGTCCTCCATCTCCTCTACGAGCGCCTTTAGCATCAGTTTTGCATTTTCCGGTTTTGTAATCACGTCTTCCATGATCTCGCCGCGCTGATTGCGCAAGCAGATCAGATGATGATCTTTCAAACGCCGGTATAGAGCCAGCTCAACTTTTTTCGGGTCAACCATGACGAACTTCACATCCGAAGGATCAAATTGATACAGCAAACTGGTGATAAACGAATTGACGCCGACGCTTTTACCGGAACCCGTAGTACCTGCTATCAGAAGATGCGGCATCTTCGCAAGATCCTCGAAATGAATTTCACCGTCGATGGTCTTGCCGAGCGCCAACCCTAACTTGTATTTATGTTTTACGTTCTTAAAATATTTGTCTTCAAATAAACTACGGATCAATACCGGCGAGGCTTTCGGTTTTGGAATCTCAACTTGTATGGTTCCCTTGGAAGTGACCGGAACCATTCGCACCGACTTTACTTTCATTGACAATGCCAACTCATCCTCCAAACCGGTGATCTTCGAAATTTTTAATCCGGTAGGTAATTCTAATTGATATATTGCAACCACCGGCCCGTTGTATTCGGTGGCAACTACTTTTGTGTCAATGCCGAATTCAGAAAGGGTCTTGATAATAAGATGAATTTTTTGATCCAACTCCTGAATTTGTTCTTCGGTTAACTTCTCAATTTCCTGCGTCGGTTCCAAAAGATCCAGCGACGGGTGACGGTAACGTTTTCGCGCCGCCTGATTCTCTTTATCAAAATCAATCTCCGTATCAAATATTTGTTCCTTCGCAGATACAACTTTAGTTTTTTCAATCGGTTTTTCGTCATTGATTTCATTTACATCAGTGCTCTCTATTAATTCGTGCCGGAGCTCGAATTCCCCTGCTTCATCCGTAACCGGCTCTTGTTCTTCCGAAATTTCCTGATCGTCACGAGTCTCCTCTTTTTTGAAAGACAAGTCTGGTTGTTCTACCTGATCCGTATCCACTCTCAGATAATCGTCGCCATGTTCGGCATCAAATGCGTTTTTAGCAATGTCCTTAAAGTCTACATTAGATAAATCGACTGTCGGATTTTCCTCGGTTTTTTCTTTGAACTTTGCGGATTGTGCAGACTCCGTCGTACTTTCGATGCCTTCCATTTTTTTGGCTATTCTATCCGCCGCTTCCAGTTCTCTCACCTCTTGGGTATTGTCAAAATCAATCGACGGAATTACAAACTGTTTTTCGATGTGTCCCAGCGACTTGACGTCACGCATAAACTGGGTATCCATACCGGATTCAAAACCCGTAATGTCATCGTTCTTTTCGTTAGGCTTAACTTCAGTCTTTGTAATTTTCTGAATTTCTTTGGTGCCGGTCGTTTCATTAATGAATTTTGGTTTTGTGTTTTCGACAGGCACTTCCGGCTTCTTTTCCTCAACGACATTGGGTGTACTCTGGTCAGGAGGAACCGCGTCTTCGACTTGATTTTCTTTCTTTAAATATTGCGGAATAAACGGCTTTTCTCCTTCTTGAATGAGGGCTTCCGACGCATTCCCGCTCAATGTTTCCCCATCCTGAACGGCGAGCTTTTCAGTTTTTCGTTTTTCTTCTTCTAGTAATGCGCTCTGGCGATTTTTAAATTTGGAAATGGTTTCTGTCGTTTGGCGATAAGAAGTTACAAAAATATATTTAATAGCCGGTATAAGATCTGCAATGCTGATGCGTGTAACCATGATCACCCAGACAAGCGATACCACAACCCATATTGCGATGGAGCCGAATTTATTTAACCAAATAAATAACTGTGTGGCGATCATCCCGCCTAAAAACCCGCTCGCACTCCAGCCCGCGCCGGGAACGTCGGTATAAGGCAAAGCTAACCACGTCGACACGATAACCATCAGTGTGAGAATATAAAACGCAAACTGATTGACAAGAAAAATACTCCTGTGTGTAAATAGCAGCCATCCGCAAACGAAAAACAAAGTCGGCACCGCTATAAATGCATAACCGAACGTGTAATAAACAAGATAGTATGAAATATACGCACCAACGACGCCGAGAAAATTTGCAAGTTGGTTCGCCCGCCATAACTCCATAATACTCGCCGGATGTTCATTGGGTCGGTGTGAAACAATCGCAAGCAGCAAGAGAACGCAGAAGGTCATTAACAAAATACCTACAATCTCTTCTTTGAGTTTCGTGCTCAAGTTGAGATTTAAACCTTTTTTTGGCGGTGGTTTTTGAGGAATCTTAGGCTTTGCGGTCCCGGACGTTCTTGTTTTCGGACTAGTTTTTTTCTTTGATTGCATACAAAAAATCAGCAGAAAAAGATTGAAATTAAAATACGTATACACTGTCCGTGACGGCTGCTTTTTTTACCATCAGGTCGTGCTTAATAATCTTTTTAAACTTCGGCTCTTATTTTTTATTTTATTTACTCGGATTACCGTTGTAAAATGGAGTCGGAATAACTTTAGCTGTCAGGCTCCGTCCGCGCGCATTTACGGTTAATGTGGTTCCGATTTCGGAAAACCGTGTATCCACGTACGCCATTGCGATCGCTTTCTGAAGCGTCGGCGAAAAAGTTCCGCTGGTGATGATCCCAACTTTTTCCCCGTCCTTCATAACTTCGTACCCGTGGCGCGCCGGTATTTTCCCGTCAACCTCTAAGCCGATCAACAAACGTGTTAGACCTTTTTCTTTGGCCTTCAGCATAACGTCGCGCCCGTTAAAGTCGCCTTTTTTTAATTTCGTGATCCAGCCTAGGCCTGCTTCCAGCGGGTGCGTAGTTTCGTCAATATCGTTTCCATATAAACAATATTTCATTTCCAAACGGAGCGTATCCCTTGCGCCTAATCCCGCAAGGCCGATATTATATTTTTCGCCGGCTTTCATCACTGCATTCCAAATCTTGTCGCCGTATTTCTCATCAAAATAAAGTTCATACCCTATTTCGCCGGTATACCCCGTTCGTGAAATCGTCATGGGTACGCCGTCCACTTCGCCTTCATCGAACCAATAGAATTTGATATTCGATAAATTGACGGATGTCAACTGCTGAAGAACGTTCTGCGCATTGGGCCCTTGTATGGCGAGCAGCGCAATAGTATCGCTGACATTCTCTAACTTCACATTGGCAGGACAGTGCGATTTCAGCCAATTAAAATCCTTTTCTAAGTTTGCCGCATTCACGACCAGCATGAATTTATCTGCAAACCGATACACGATAAGGTCGTCTACAATACCGCCGTCGGGTTTACACATCGCGCTGTATTGCGCCTGATGCAAAGCCAGTTTAGAAACGTCATTGACGGTCATTTTCTGCAGAAATTCCATCGCGCCGCCGCCGCTGACATAAAATTCGCCCATGTGCGTCACGTCAAAAACGCCGACGTTCGTTCGCACACGCTGATGCTCTACGATATCTCCGTCATAACGGATCGGCATATAGTACCCGGCAAATTCAGCCATCTTTGCGCCGGCCGCGACATGTTTGTCATAGAATGGCGTCTTTTTTATTGTTCCCGCTGAAGCTGACAAGTTATTCTCCTGAAGTTAAATCAAAAATTAAAAATCAAAGATCAAAGTTACATATAAAACATCAAAACCTATTTTCGGTTTTTAAGTGTTAATATGCTTGACGCGAAAATATTTGAAAATTCGTTCAATTCGTTTAATAGCCCTTCAACTTCTGTCAATGCAACCCGTTTTGAATCTTTCAATAAGGAAAGCCATAATTTGCTTTCGTTAGCTGACTTCAAAGAAGTATTAATATAATTTATATAATCCTTTTTACTGCTTGCCGACTGTCCTTCCACATAATTACCGATAATACTTGTCCCGCTTCTCAACAATTGGTCACCTAATCTTCTGGAAACATTATCGTTTGGTAATTTATCGATAAATTCAATCAACTTAAGCGTAAACGCGTACAAACGTTTCTTAAACTCATGTTTAAATTTTGATTTGTCATTTTGCATTTTAATTTTTGATCTTTGAAATATAATGCAAAATTACAACTTTTTCATCGCCTGATCGATCTTCTCAAGTGCCTTCGCGATGTTCTCAATCGAATTGGCGTATGATAATCGTAAATAACCTTGCCCGTATTCGCCAAAAGCCGTTCCGGATAACGCCGCAACGCCGGCTTCATTCAAAAGATAATCCGCTAATTTCTTCGACTCCATTCCCGTCTTTGTAATATTCGGAAATACATAGAAAGCACCCAGCGGTTTTTTACACGAAAAGCCTTTGATCTTGTTGAGTCCGTCAACGATAAAATCGCGGCGCTTCTGAAATTCCGCCACCATTTTATCCACTTCGCTTTGCGATCCTTGCAAAGCTTCTACGCATGCCCGCTGAACGAAACTATTGGTACACGAATTACTATTGGTCATAAGCTTCGCCACCATGGCTGCAAGGTCTTTATTCATCACGCCGTACCCTGCGCGCCAGCCGGTCATGGCATACGTTTTTGAAAACCCGTCGAGAATGATCGTACGTTCCTTCATGCCGGGCAGACTCGATATACTGAAATGCTCCGATCCGTACATGATGCGGCTGTATATTTCGTCCGACATAACGTAACAGTTGTAATTTTTCACGATATCCGCAATGTCTTGAATGTCTTGTTGCGTAAAGACGCCGCCCGTAGGATTGGCGGGAGAATTGATAATAATAAGCTTGGTCTTTGAATTGATCTTCGACTTCAACTCGTTTACGTCGATCGTAAAATTCTTCTCCTCGCTGATGCGTAGCGGTACGGCTTTGCCGCCAACAAATTTGATCATCGATTCATAAATCGGAAATCCCGGGTTGGGATAAATCACCTCATCCCCTTCTTCGATTAATGCCAGAATAGGAAAGAAAATGATCGGTTTACCGCCGGGCGTGACTACCACCTCGTCAGGAACGACGTCAATTTTACGTGTTTTGGAAATATATTCAGCGATCGCTTTACGTAATTCAGGCAAGCCTGCCGCAGGCCCGTAATGTGTCCATCCGTCGTGAATAGCCTTGATTGCCGCTTCCGATATATTTGCTGGCGTATTAAAATCAGGTTCTCCGATCTCCAGATGTACCACATCCCTGCCCTGCGCTTCCAACGCTTTTGCCCTGACCAGCACCTCAAACGCCGTTTCCGTACCGAGACGGCCCATCGATCTTGCCAGTGGAACTTGAAATGAGGACATGATATTTTCTCCTTTAAATTGCAATATGTTTCAGCATTAAAGTGTAGCTTTTTTTCATTTTAATTTCAAGTCAAAATAAGGATTTAGCTAAATAAAAAAGGCCAGACAACCGCCTGGCCTTTGATAAAGAATCGGTATTTTTTGGAGGAACTTAATTCTCAACTGCTAGAGTAGATCTCCGACTCCGCTATCTCATCATATAATGACTAAATGTCAATATTACTTGGTAATCCTACTCGCATGAAAAATCTTGCAAAGGCCTGAGACAAATGCTCCCGGTAAGGAGGAAGTAAGCGAATCCTTTTTGGAATTTTGTACACATATTTTTTTAGATAATCAAAACTGACACCATAAACGTTTCTAAAATCAACTACTATGAAATCGCTCAGTCCACTTTGTTCATCTTTATTCAACAAATGATTACTCGGATAATGTCCTTGTTTTAGTGCTTTTTTTACGTTTTTTCTACCATCAGCATTTTGGTAATTTTCCGGCAGTTGACTTAAATATTCCGAAAGAGTCAAATATGGACATACCAATACAATTTCAATTTTATCGTTTTCCAAATCGCATGATTGAGATACTACAATAGAATTAAAACGCTGAATTTCCACTTCTGGCATTGTGTCTAATTCCAAATTATCAGGCGGTTTAACTATTGGACATTCCGGAATGAGATCACCCTGAAAAATAACATTAGAACTATCAACTGTTTCATACCACGGATAGAGCATTACATTAATACTTCATCAAAATAGATTTTCGGTACAACAGTCTTTACCGATACTATTTTAACCTTAAACATGACCTTCTTTGATGGTATCGGTTTAGCTACGAAATCGAAATAATTTATATCTGAATCCCCTAACACTTCAAATGCTCTAGAAAAATTTGATTCACCTTGAGCAAGATCAAAGTTAGTGTGGCTCCCAAGAAAGTCGTCCAAGTTGATTACTAACCTAGAATTAGGATACGAAAATACATTTTTTTCAAAAAAAGTATTTGTCAGGCCGGTCTTTTCAAGGAAACGATAAACAGCTGTTGGCTCTGTAAAATCTTGAGTTTTTTCCATAGGAACCATAGAATTAAACCTTTTTCAATTTAAAAGATTCGTATAAACCACCTTTAGTCATATCCTTAAATAACTGACTACAAAATTCGTGAGATTCTGCCAACCATTTCTTTATTTGATTTTTTTCAGGTTTGATTGGCTTACCAACCAAACTAGTCCTTATTACGATACCATCCTGACCGTCTTTATTGTTTCCACGATTAAATGATAACGTTAAAGCACCATTTGATGTTTCATAGGACAGGCCGACATTTAAATTTGTACTGTGCAAAACGTTCTTGTAAAAATCTTGCTGAATGGAAATGTTTAGATTATCTTTCAAGAATTGAAAAACTTCGTTTTTCTTAAAATCAAATTGCAAAAAATCAAAATATTGAAGAGTTAAAGTTACCGTCTGATCTAAATCCAATGGATGAACTTGCATGAATTTGCTAATAACATCCATAACCCTGCTTTCATATTCATCCCAATTATATTTCTCATCAATTGTATTAACGGTTATTACCCCGGGACCAACTTGAATTAACGGGTACGAATCCTTTTCAACCCTAAAACGATAAGCTGGATTATTTGCATAAACTTCAATTGGAACTTCGGCTGGAAACAATGCTTCACGATATTTATAATTTCCCTTTACAAGGGCAAACAAGTCCCCATGTAGATACTGATACCTTTCCAGATCTTTCTTATCTGATATTTTCCAACGAAGTTCAAATACAACCTCTATAAGAGGGGCATTAGGCAGTTTACTCATATGACAATTATAGATTTTTTTTTGCTTAAAGTCAAAGAATTACATTGGCACATATATTTCCGAACCCGCTTTCTTGAATTCCTCTGCCTTTTCTTTCATTCCAAGTTCAAGCGCCTTATCCTCGTCCACTTTAAGGGAATCAGCATAATCGCGGACGTCCTGCGTGATCTTCATGGAACAGAAATGCGGCCCGCACATGCTGCAGAAGTGAGCCACTTTGGCGCCTTCGGCCGGCAAAGTCTCGTCGTGAAATTCCCGCGCCGTATCGGGATCGAGCGAAAGATTGAATTGATCTTCCCAGCGGAATTCAAACCTCGCTTTGCTCAGCGCATTGTCTCTGATCTGCGCGCCCGGATGGCCCTTGGCGAGATCGGCCGCGTGGGCGGCTATTTTGTACGTGATCACGCCGTCTTTTACATCGTCACGATCAGGTAATCCTAAATGTTCTTTGGGTGTAACGTAACATAACATCGCACAACCGAACCAGCCGATCATGGCCGCGCCGATGCCCGACGTGATATGATCGTATCCCGGTGCAATGTCCGTTGTGAGAGGGCCTAGCGTGTAAAACGGCGCTTCACCGCAAATTTCAAGTTGTTTGGTCATGTTGACCTGAACCATGTGCATCGGAATATGTCCCGGGCCTTCGATCATGGTTTGAACGTCTTGTTTCCACGCGATTTTTGTGAGTTCGCCTAACGTGTCGAGTTCCGCGAATTGCGCATCGTCATTAGCGTCCGCGATCGAGCCCGGCCGTAATCCGTCGCCAAGGCTGAAACTGACGTCGTACGCTTTCATGATCTCGCAGATTTCTTCAAAATTCGTATAGAGGAAATTTTCCTTATGATGTGCCAAACACCACTTGGCGAGGATCGATCCTCCCCGGGAAACAATACCGGTTACGCGTTTAGCTGTCAGAGGAATGTAGCGGAGAAGCACACCCGCGTGAATAGTAAAATAATCCACGCCTTGTTCCGCCTGCTCTATCAGCGTATCGCGATAAATTTCCCATGTAAGTTCCTCCGCTTTGCCGCCGACCTTTTCCAACGCCTGGTAGATCGGAACGGTACCGATCGGCACCGGTGAATTTCGCAAAATCCATTCGCGGGTTTCGTGAATATTTTTTCCCGTTGAAAGATCCATCACCGTGTCTGCGCCCCATCGGATCGCCCAGATCATCTTTTCAACTTCTTCCTCAATACTGGAAGCGATCGCGGAATTACCGATATTAGCGTTGATCTTGACAAGAAAATTTCGCCCTATGATCATCGGCTCGCTCTCGGGATGATTGATATTGGCGGGAATGATCGCGCGTCCACGGGCAACTTCATCTCTGACAAATTCCGCCGTAATGATCGGAGGAATCGAAGCGCCAAAATTTTCACCGGGATGCTGAACTTGAAATTCTTTTAACGCCTCTTCCCGTTCTTGATTTTCACGAATGGCGATATACTCCATTTCAGGAGTAACGATGCCTTTCTTCGCATAATACATCTGCGACGCATTAGCGCCGGTTTTGGCGCGCAGTGTCGGACGCGTCCTGTTAAAACGGATCGCGTCGATGCTCTTGTCATTTTCACGCAAGCGCCCGTACGCGGAACTAATTTGAGAAAGTTCCTGCACATCGCCCCGTTCTTTGATCCATCTCAGGCGCAGCGGATCGAGACCTTTGTATATATCGATCTTCACGTCCGGATCGGTATACGGACCGCTTGTATCATACACGACAACTGATTTTTTCTGGCCGTTACCGTTGGCCGCATCGTGAGAGAATCCGTCCTCGACGGAAATTTCACGCATGGCGACTTTCACATCGCGTTGACTGCCCGGCACATAAATTTTTTTGGACGCGGGAAAAGGATCTCGTGTGATCTTGCTTTTCTCACTTGGAATATTGGATATATTAGCAGACATATATGGTCCTTTCTAATGAAATTCGAAATTTTGAATTATGAATTTTGAATTAATAGCCTATAAACAAAAAAGCCGCTTCTTTGCGGGAAACGGCAATTCAAAATTTCTAATTCAAAATTTAGAATTTCTATATGTCGTTTCCCTACGCCGGTATGACCTCGTATCAGGTTCAAAGGGTATGTTCTCAGTACGCCTCAAGCGCACAACCCCTAACGAATTCAGTATCATTTCCAATGAACATCCTACGCAATATATTTGATTCACCATCAGCACGCAAGCAAAAAAACGGGATATTTTTGACCCGTTCGAGTGATTTTAGGGTCATTTTATAGAAATCGGGTAACCATTTCAGAATATTTGCGTAGGGGATGACTTGACATCGAATTACTTTTTCGATCTTGGTAAATAATAAAACGGAGGAACTTGATGAAATATTTCTTTACCATGGTTATGTTAACCGCCATGAGCTGTTCACTCAAGCCGGATCTGCAGGCGGAAAAACAGAAGCTGCTCAGCTTGCACGAAAAAGCCCGCACCGCTCATTTCGACAAGAATGTTACGGGTTTTTTAACGGAACAGGCCGACGACTTTATGAATATCCAGAACGGCGACATCAAGCGCCCAACGCGTGATGAGCGGGAAAAACGCATTCAAGCTTATTTCGACCGGGTTAAATTTGAAACCTGGGACGATGTGGAACCTCCCGTTATCGTGATCTCCGACGACGCTACGCTGGCCAATACTTTTGTCAAAAAACTCGTAGTACTAAAACTCAAAGATGACTCGGGCAAACCGATCCTGGACACCACACATTTCGCCTGGACCACTACATACAAAAAATTCGACGGCAACTGGCAACTGATCGCCGTTACTTCGACGAGAAAATAATTTACTTTTTTAACATTGAGTGAGGAGAATCCGATGAAAAGTCTATTTTTTATTGTCTTTGTAGTTCTGGCCGCAAAGTGCGATGCGCAAACATCTCAGGAATTTTTTCAATCAAAATATCGCGAAGGCGTTAAGGCGTATGAATCCAAAGATTATTTTGCGTTCATTCGGGCGATGCAATCGGCTGACTCCGTGCGTCCGAATACGTATTCCATTTTATATAACATTGCCGGAGGACAAGCGCTGACGGGACAGAGCGATGCTTCTTTGAAATCACTTGCGAAAGCCGTCTGGATCAATGTATCCAAACAATTTATGAACGACAGTGATTTTGTTTCTATTTGGAATACGCCCGGCATGAAAGATATCTTTACATTGATCGACAGCATCAATAAACCCATCTCGTTGACCGAAACGGCATTCACCATGGAAGATAACGGCTTTCATCCGGAAGGCATCGCGTATGACGCCAAGACGAAGCGTTTTTTTATTGGCAGTATCCGTCAAAGAACAATAGCCGTTCGCGATGAAAAAGGAACTGTAAACACTAGCTTCTTCAAAAAAACAGATCGGCTGTTTTGCGTTATGGGAATGAAGGTTGACTCGAAACGCCGCGCTTTGTGGGTCGCAACAAGCGTGATGCCGGAGATGACCGGATATGCCGATTCACTCCAAGGTAAAGCGGCCGTGGCACGATTTAATATCGATTCGGGTGATCTGGAAAAAATATATTCCATCGCCGGTGAACATGTGTTCGGCGACCTGGCTATCCATCCGTCGGGCGACGTTTATATTTCCGACAGCGGAGAACCGTCCTTATATAAGATCAGCTCAAAAGACGATCAGTTAAAACTCTGGCTCACATTTCCCACCGCGTGGAACTTGCAAGGATTGGATTTTTCTTCCGATGGTAACACACTTTTCGTCGCGGACTACATATCCGGATTGTACTGCGTGTCTCTTAAAACGCAAACCATCGATAAGATCGGATTTGATACGCCGAACGCCTTGAGAGGAATTGACGGTTTATATTTTTATAAAAACAGTTTGCTGGCGTTGCAAAATGGGACAAACCCTTTACGTGCGTGCCGTTATTATCTGAATAACGATCAAACGCGAATCACCAAAATGGAATTTGTGGAAAAGGCAACGGATAATCTAGGAGAACCCACACTGGGCGTCGTTTCCGGTGACACGTTCTATTTCATTGCCAATAGCCCGTGGGGCGCGTACGACAGAAAACATCAATTCGACGCATCAAAGGCGCAGAAGCCGGTGGTGAGGAAGTACGAGATGGGGAGATGAAATCATTTCCCGCAGATCACGCAGATTTTCGCGGAAATTTTATCTGCGTAAATTAGCGAAATCTGCGGGAGATGGACTCACCGTTTATTCGTTTTCGAAAATTTATTCAGGTATATATACTAATTCGATTTCTATAATATGATACTTGAAAATGTCCTAATTTTTTTTGAATATCATTGATGACATGCACCTCAAACGATAGAGATAAAATGCGTCGAACAAAAAATCGCAGCATAATGGAAAGGGTTGTTTTTAGAGGTAAAAAATATCCACTAAGAAGTTTGTTTTTGGATACTTTATCAGAGGAAGTTATAATTTCCACCACTGATCTAAACGATGTAATTCTAAATAAATGTGGGGCTTATATTTCAAAAAAAGCAAGATTACTTGATGAAATCATTTTTTTCTTTGTTGAAAAAAATGAAATCGAGTTAAGCATCAATGATCTAAATCGAATAATTAAAGAAGCAATATGATAAGATTTCAATGTTTCCCCAGGTCCCAAGGAATCACACAGAGTCTTAAGTCTGTAATTGATTGTTTTCAGAAAGAAGAAGATAAAATAAAATCACCTGAAAACAATCTTTCATCCAATGATGTTTTGGAAATAATAAGACCGCATTTAGAAGCGATTAGTTATACTGTCGAAAGCGGTAAATCAAGAGAAAAAAAAATAAGCGTCCCTGTCTTATTCGGATTTGATGATACTATTGATAAGTCATTTAATGCTGATGCTATTAGTGAAGATGAAAAAATTGTAATTGAAGTTGAAGCAGGTAGGGCTGTTGCTAATAATCAATTCCTAAAAGACATATTTCAAGCTTGCATGATGTTTCAAGTCGAGCATTTGATTGTTGCGGTAAGAAATGAGTACAGAGGAGCGGATGATTTTCAAAAAGTTTATACATTTTTGGAAACACTTTATATTTCAAACAGATTACATCTTCCTTTGAAGGGAATATTGCTGATTGGGTATTGATGTTTGAAAGCGAAAAAACATAGGTTATTGAAATCTCTAGACCTGCTTTCTCCGTTTTTGGGAACATCAAATAAGAAATAACCTGCCAATGTGTATTAATAAAATCGAATCCATACTATCGAGAAACGACCCATCTATATCGTAGCAGATACCAAATGGGCATGGAAAAGTAAAATTTATTTAAGATCATCTCCACTACTTAGAAATCTCTATCCAAATCTTGTTTGATTTCTTTAACCCACATTAATTGATATCCGGCAGATTCATCAGAATTCAAGAAATCCATATCCATTTTAAGCCAAAATTTCTTAATACTCCAATTCTTTCCTAGTTTTTTTCTCAAATCATTTTCCACATCTTTTTCGTCAGAATCTGTAAAAAAAGCCACTATTTGAACCAGAGCTTCTTTTTCACTTTGGGCATAAAATTGTTTTAGAAATACGCTTTCATAAAGTCCGGATATGAACTCAAATTTGCACAAAAAATATTTCATATGATCCTCTCTCAAAATGATTGTTAATACAACACAATATTATGGATATCGTTGAATATATTTTCTGCGTAAATCCGCGAAATCTGCGGGAAATGACTTCGGGGATGTATTCACAGCTTATTCACCTTCCTGAAAATGCTTTCCGTAATATCATCTGTATTGAAATTTACCAATATCCCAAGCCTCTTCCCGGATAGTTTCAAGTAAGTCAACACAACCTTGTGATGCACCTCTGCCAGTTGTTCCACCGATTTAACCTCGATGATCACAAGTTCATTTACCAAAATATCAAGCCTGAATCCGACCTCTAAGCGCTCATCTTCATAAACAACAGGCAAGGGAACCTCGGTTTTCACCTGCAATCCGGCTTTCTTTAGTTCATATACTAAAGCAGCCACATAGACTGATTCAAGTAAACCCGGACCAAGAGCATTGTATACTTTGAAAATAGCGCCTCTGATTAGGTATGAAATATCGTTTTCGTTCATTAAATATGGCGTTGCTTATGGATTCTTCAAAATTGCATTACTACAAGTTAAACTCATTTGATCTATGCTTTCGCTCAAATTTTGACCGAAAATATCACCTAAAACATTTCCCGCAGATCGCGCAGATTTTCGCAGAAACTTTATCTGCGTTGATGTGCGAAATCTGCAGGAGACTTTTTAAATTCTTTCCTTTGAATTATTCAATAAAATGAAATAAGTTGATTTAAAGACTGAACATCCTATTCTGTGTTACGTATCCGATATCCAATTATCCTTTTCCTTTTCAAACGCCGTCTTTAACGATACACCACCCATAAACGGAGCGTCAAAATGAAAAAGTTTTTCGCCCTTCAGTTAATTTTGATATTGCAGGTATCGAGTACTTTTGCGCAATTGAAGTTCGACGAAAAGCAGCCGCAGTTCACACGTGCGGACACGCTACGCGGCATGCTGAGGCCGGAACGCACAAGTTACGATGTGACGCATTACCACCTTGATGTGGAGATTATTCCGGACAGCCAGTTCATCAAAGGCAGCACCACCATCTCGTTCAAGGTTGTCGATGAAACTTCACGAATCCAGATCGACCTTTTTGACAATATGCAGATCGACAAGATCGCGTATGATAATAAACCGCTGGTATTCACACGGGAATTCAATGCGGTTTTCATCACTTTTCCCAAACCGCTGAAAAAAAATTCCATGCAGACCCTTGTTGTCTATTTCTCCGGTAAACCGATTGTCGCAAAACATCCGCCGTGGGACGGAGGGTTTATCTGGACGAAAGACGAGAAAGGGCTTCCATGGATTGCCGTTGCCTGCCAGGGAACCGGCGCAAGCCTTTGGTGGCCGAATAAAGATCATCAGGCGGACGAACCCGACAGCATGATGATCAGTGTGACCGTTCCCGCCGGGCTGATGGATATTTCCAATGGCAGCCTGCGCAAGATGACTGTTCTCAAGGATGGGCGTTCGCGATGGGATTGGGCGGTGACCTACCCGATCAATAATTATAACGTCACCGTCAATGTTGGCAATTTCGCTCATTTCAGCGAAACGTACGGCGACAAAATCCCGCTCACGCTCGACTATTATGTGATGCCATCCGATCTGGAAAAGGCGAAGGAACAGTTTAAGCAAGTCAAACCGATGATGTCGGTATTTGAAAAATATTTCGGTCCGTATCCGTTTAAACGCGACGGATATAAACTCGTTGAGTCGCCGCATCTCGGGATGGAACATCAAAGCGCAGTTGCGTATGGAAATAAATTCCAGCAAGGATATCTGGGCACGGCGTCATCGCCGGAAGGATTGTTGTTCGATTTTATCATCATTCACGAATCGGCGCACGAGTGGTGGGGCAACAGCGTAACCTCGAAGGACATTGCCGATATGTGGATCCATGAAGGTTTCGGCGCGTATTCCGAAGCGATTTACATCGAGGGACTTTACGGTTACGAAGCCGGCCAGCGTTATCTGATCGGTAAAAAGCAAGACGTTAAAAATGACAAGCCGATCATTGGAATTTACGATGTCAATCAAGAGGGTTCCGGCGACATGTATCCTAAGGGCGCGCTGATGCTGAATACTTTGCGCCATGCGATAAATAATGATCCCTTGTGGTGGGCTATCGTACGTGGAATCCAAGAAACATACAAACATCAGACCATTCATACGGACACGGTCGTCCAATTTGTTAATCATAAAACGGGAACGAATTACTCTTATTTGTTCGATCAATACTTGAAATATATGAAAATTCCTGAATTGGACCTGTTCATGACCATCAAAGGCTCTACGACAAAACTCAGTTACCGCTGGATAGCGGACGTTCCGGATTTTAGGATGCCGGTTAAGATCAAAACGAAGAACGGTTGGGAAACAATCACGCCGACCAAGGACTGGCAATCGATGGCATTGGACGGAATAAAACCGGACGAATTGAAAGCGGATGATAACCGTTTTTTTATCAGCGTAAATAAGCGCGTGATGTACGTGGAGGAGAAGAAGTAATGGCTGATAGACCATCGGTCATGTAGAATAGTTTATTGAAGTAAAATATGAGTGCAAGAAAATACAACGTTTTATTATTTGATGCCGACGGAACGCTTTTCGATTTTGAGCAGTCGGAGCGGCTGGCGTTACAGGACACATTTCGTGCTTTTGAAATCTCTTACGATTCTGAAATGCACATGCGCTTGTACCAGGAAATCAATTCAAAAATCTGGATAGAATTTGAAGAACATACGATCACGGCTGACGCGCTGAAAGCGGAGAGGTTTAGACGGTTGTTTGCAAGACTTGAGATTGACGTCGATCCGATTCTATTTAGCGATCGGTATTTGAATATACTTTCTCAAAATGCATTTTTACTTGATCATGCCGCCGATCTGGTGGCAAAACTCTTTCATGATTATAAAATGATATTGGTCACTAACGGGCTTTCCAGCGTACAGCATGCTCGTTTCCGCAGATCATCGATCTTTCAGTATTTCGATTCCGTGATCGTTTCCGAAGATATCGGCATAGCGAAACCGCATACCGGTATTTTTGAGCATACCATGAAAAAAATAGGTCATGATCAAAAGAACGATGTCCTGATAATAGGAGATAATCTGCGTTCGGATATTCAAGGCGGAATTAATTTCGGTATTGATACCTGTTGGTATAATCCGGAAAAGAAAAAAAACAGTAATGGAATTTCGCCGACGTATGAAATTAACCATTTGCTGGAACTGGAAAATATATTACGGTAGAAGCATGAATGCCCGGACATGGAGGCCTTTCTGATTTAGGCACAACACGGCCGAAAAAAATAATTCTACATTTACCAAACGCATCCATATGAATAAACAAGAGCTCAATTACGATTATATTATCATCGGCAGCGGATTCGGCGGCTCCGTATCGGCTCTTCGATTATCTGAAAAAGGATATAAGGTTCTTGTGATCGAAAAGGGAAAGTGGCTGACGGGCGATGATTTCCCAAAAACGAACTGGAATCTGAAAAAGTGGCTTTGGCTTCCCGGCATAAAATGTTTTGGTTTATTCAAAATAACAGTTTTTCGTCACATTACGACGTTAACCGGAGTCGGCGTGGGAGGCGGTTCACTTGTGTACGCTAATACTTTGCCCGTTCCTAAAACAAAATTTTTTACAGCCGACACCTGGTCGCATCTGGCGAATTGGGAAAAGGAATTGAAGCCGTTTTATCCTGTTGCGCAACAAATGCTTGGAGCAACCAAAAATCCGCGCCTGGAATTCGGCGACGAAGCATTGCGTACTTTATCCAAGCAGATCGGCAAGGAGGAGCACTTTGAAGCGACACAAGTAGCCGTGTATTTTGGTGAACCGGGCGTTACGGTAAAAGATCCGCTCTTTAATGGCAAAGGCCCTGACCGAACGGGCTGTATTTTTTGCGGAGGCTGCATGCTCGGCTGCCGTCACAACGCAAAAAATACTTTAGACAAAAATTATCTTTACTTCGCTCAAAAACTCGGCGCAAAGATTCTGGCTGAATCGGAAGTGTTTGGCGTCAAGCCTTTGGATGAAAACGTCGGTTCGACCGGGTACAAAGTAAGTTGGAGATCATCAACATCATTTATCAAACGCAAAGAGTCGGCTACCGCGAATGGAATTATTTTCGCAGGCGGTGTTTTGGGAACGGTTAAATTGTTACTGAAATTAAAAAAATCATCACTGCCCAATCTATCCGACAAAATAGGTACCGGAGTACGGACAAATTCTGAAAGCCTGCTCGGCGTAACGGCGTATAATAAAAAAACTGTTTTTTCGGACGGCATTGCCATCGGTTCGATCCTGCATACGGATGAGAACAGCCATCTCGAACCGGTGCGTTATCCTGAAGGCGCGGGATTCTGGCGCTTGCTCATGTCGCCCGTCGCGCATGGACAATTTTGGTTTATTCGCATGGCCAAAGCGATCTGGGACATTCTTACGCATCCCGTTAAAAATTCGCGCGTGTATTTCGTTTCAGATTGGGCCAAACACACCCAAATTCTTTTGTTCATGCAGACGATCAATACGACACTGCGTTTTTCGCGAGGATTATTCGGGTTAGGTTCATCTATCGAAAAAGGAAAAAACCCAACGGCTTTTATTCCTGAGGCAAAAATGCTGGCAGAAAAATTTGCTCAAATCACCAACGGCAAACCCACGGCATTGCTGACGGAAACGATATTCGGAATTCCTACAACGGCGCACATTTTAGGCGGATGCGTGATGGGAAAAGACATAAACGAGGGCGTCATTGACAAAGACAATCAGGTTTTCGGTTACGAAAACATGATGATCTGCGACGGCTCGATGATATCCGCCAATCCAGGCGTGAACCCGTCGCTCACGATCACCGCGCTCAGTGAGCGCGCCATGAGCAAAATTCCTGCGAAATCAAATTTCACACATCAGTAACATAATAAAGGAACGTATGCAAAAAATTTTTCTGTTTGGCATGATCAAATCTTTTCTATTGGTTTCACTTGTTCATTGCCAGCATGATAACCGCAATCTGGAAAAGTTCGTCAGTTCCATGGCTGGCGACATTGCTAAATCCTACGTTGCGCCGTTAGTATCCGGATTCGGGTCCAGCCTCAATTCAGGTTGGTTTCACCGCACGCCGGCCGCCAAAAAATTTGGTTTTAATCTTGAAATTGGAATTGTCGGTATGGCTACTCCATTTAGCAAAAGAGATAAAACGTTTTCTGCATCAAGTACAACGAGACTGGATTCCACCCAGGCCGCGGCCATCACGAGCTTCATTTACGCCAACCCTGCTTTTAATGGCCTGACTGCGGAACAATTGTATGCGATTCAGCAACAACTAATCCAGCAAATCACAGCATCCGCGGTGGGCATTCGCGCGACGGGAGCGACTGCCGCCGGAAGTGAAACCGACAGCCTTCGACTAAGGTACGCAGGCGCAGATGTTACGTATTTGGATCCACGAGATAATCAAACGCATACGATCTCCCTGTCTACCAGCGGGCTTCAGGCCACATTGCCCGTTACGGGACTTGGCCTTCCGCTTGTTGGCCTCGCGGCTTTTCAAATAACCGTCGGAACGGTTTACGGAACTCAATTCACTTTTCGTTTTCTGCCGCCCAGAAAATCCGATAAAGAAATCGGTAACTTTAATTATTTTGGATGGGGCTTTCAGCATAATCCGGCCATTTGGAGCGAGAAGAAGTTGCCCGTGGACTTGTCGATCGCGATGTTTACACAAACGATGAGACAGGGAAACTTTTTTGAAATGAGAGCCAGCGCGATCGGATTCACGGCAGGTAAACAGTATGGCAAACGCTTGCTAAATTTCAGTCCTTATGCAGGCCTGATGTTTGAAAAATCGTACATGAAATTTACCTACGACTATTTAGATGCAGCGGGTCAGAGCGAACGTATCAGCATAAAACTGAACGGCGAAAACCAGATACGATTTACTGTTGGCGCAAGCATGCGAATCCTTATTGGTAATTTGAATGTGGACTACAGTTTTGCTCAATTCAGCGCATACAGCGCCGGACTAACATTTGCATTATAAATTTTTAAACCCGTTTTCATTACATCAGAAAAAAAAGGATCATACCATGAGAATTACTCTCGCATCAGTCATCATGCTAACCGTGCTGTCGAGCATGCCCGTTATGACTCAGGACAAGAAGGAACCGGCGGTCGGTGAAATGAAACAGTATTTTTTTGTAATGCTGAAAAGGGGGCCGAATCGCGGGCAAGATACCGTCACGTCAAAGAAACTACAGGAAGGCCACATGGGAAATATCGAACGTATGGCTAATGAAGGCAAACTCGCTATTGCCGGTCCCTTTGGTGATAACGGCGACTGGCGGGGAATTTTTATATTTGACATGAAAACCATGGAAGACGTTAAAAAAGAAGTTGAGCAAGATCCGGCAATTCAGGCAGGACGGCTCTCCTATGAAATTCATCCCTGGTGGGCAGAGCGCGGTGTAAAGTTACCTTAAGAAGAATTCAGGTCAATATAATATTACTAAATGTCACGGGCACGCATTTCATTTCTCGTCAAACGGCCACCATTGCCTGATTTTCGCCGTAATCATGTAGGCCAATATTCCCAGACCTGTTACGATTAGTCCTGAAACGGCAAATTGCCATCCCGTGGAAATAAAGATAAGAAACCAGATCACTACAACGAGGATAACCGGCAACGGATAAAGAAACATTTTGAAAGGTAAATGCATCGTACCGTTTCGTTTGCGCAGCATGATCACCCCGATCGCCTGCCCGATGAACTGAACCATGATTCGCATAGCCAGAATGGCCGTAATGACGTCGGATAGTTTAAATAGCAGGCTGAATACAAAGGCCGTCGCGCCGAGCCCCAACAACGAGACGTAAGGAAAATTTTTTGTCGGGTGCAGTTTTGCAAAAACACTGAAAAATCGTCCGTCCACCGCCGCCGCGTAAGGAATACGCGAATATCCGAGCATGACAGAAAACAGGGAAGCAAAAGCCACCCATAGTACGAACACCGTAACCAACATCGCAGCCGCCGGGCCGTAGATAGTTTCAATAAAAGTGCTGACAATAAAATCCGAATGCTGCGCATCCTGCCACGGAATGACGCTGACCACGCTGATATTCATCGCAAGATAAAGTACCGCGATACCGAAAACAGAAATAAAAATGCTGCGCGGAATATTTTTTCCCGGGTCTTTGATTTCTCCTCCGAGATGGCACACATTATAGTATCCGAGATAACTGTAAATCGTTTTAACCGACGCCTGTCCGAGCGCAACAAAGAACGTCGTGTTCATTATCACCGACGGATCGTCAGGAATAAAATCATTGTGAATGGTCCCGTGAGACACCCCGCCCCAGATGATCCATCCCATCGTGATAAGTACGCCGCTCCAGAGCAATACGCTTATCCGGCCAATGCTTTCGATTCGACGGTACAGCAAAAGCGTAAGAACAATTACTACTCCGCCCGAGACACACTTTTGTCCAATCGAGCCCATTCCGGGAAAGAGATAACCGAAATACAACGAAAACCCTATCGAGCCTGACGCTATAACCAGCGGCGCCTGAAAAAGCGTTTGCCATACGAGCAGAAATGACAACAATCTCCCCCATGAATTTTCACCATACGCTTCCTTAAGAAAATTGTAGCTCCCGCCGGCCTTTGGATTGGCTGCGCCGAGTTCCGCCCAAATCATGCCGTCGATCAGCGAGATCACCGCTCCGGCGATCCACGCGAGGAGAAAATAAGGGCCACCCATGATCTGAATTACAAGAGACAGTACCACAAATGGGCCAATGCCGACCATGTCGATCATATTGATGGCCGTTGCTTGTATCAGCCCTAGTTCGCGTCTCAGTTTGGGTTTTTCAGCTGCGCCGCTATTCATCTGATTTTTTTCAAATTTTCGTGTCAAAAATATTGAACAAATTTGTTGACATTACATTGGTTGTTGTGTATAATAATTTAAACACCGTGTTCGGCAGCTGGTCATGTTACAAAAAACAAAGGCGTGTGATCGGAATCTTCTGAAATTCGCCAGGGATGCTAAACTAATTCTTTTGTAAAAAATCAATTACAGATCGGACGAATGTCCGGTCACAAAGTAAACTAACCAAAGGAGAAAAACTATGAAAAAGCTTGTGAGATCACTTCTATTGACCTCCGTGCTATCCGCCGCAGCCGGTTTTACAGTTTTCCTTTATTCGCAAAACATGGATCAAAACAAAATCGTTCTCGTGAACGAGAAAAATTCTGTCGCTGACATTCTTGTTGAAGTCAACGTTACCGATATACAGCTTGCAGAAGAGGTTAACGCCAAAATCAAAGATTTTGTTTTCTATGGCATTTACGACTACGTAACGGCGGATGCGGTGAACGGCACGGTGATCCTAAACGGATGGACACATGAAATGTGGATCGCCGATGTTCTTGTAAAGAAACTCTCTAAAATTGATGGCGTGAAGAATATCGACAATCGATTGCAGCGGGCATCCGGGTCAGAGGAATTGGCTCGCCGTGCCGTCAGAGCGATTTACAGCGACGGGATGTTTGAAAAATATTCCTTTGGCGCTTATCCGCCCATTCATGTCGTGGTCAATAATAATGGGATCATTTTGGCAGGAACGGTTTCGAGTGCGGTCGAGCGCGAGCGCGCCGCATATCTTGTGGATTTTAAAACCAATGCGTTAACTATCAACAACCAATTGGAACTTAGTAAATAGAGACAGTAAGAAAGAAAAAGAAAAACCCCGTTCATGTATACGAACGGGGTTTTTATAAAAAAAAGAGCCGAAAATTACTTCTTCGCCGTCATCATTGCAGTCAATTCGGCATGAATAGCATCATCTTTATCCAAGGCTTCTTTTGCTGCCATAAGATCATCTTTTGCTAATGCTTCTTTAGCTGCAGCTACAGCCGCTTCGCATTCTTTAACCATGCCTTCTTTTTTCATCATCTTAACCTTTGCCATCATCGCTTTGTCTTTGCCCATAGCCGCATGACCTTCTTCAGCCTTGGCAAGACGAGCCGTTAAATCTGCTTTCATAGCTTCCTGAGCGGCCGGAGCAGCTTTCGCAGCGGCGTCAAACGCTTTGGCAGCTTCCATATAAGCTTTTTTGGCTTTATCCCATTCTTTAGCTTTGACGGCCGTTTCGCCTGCAGTCATTGAAGCGGTGGCGGCATCATACTGATCTTTGACATACATGGCGGCATTCGCGCCATCAGCCGCAGTCTTAGCTGCTTTGGCTTTGTTGATATCTTCCGTCGGCGGGCCGCCGCATCCGATCAAAACCATAAGCGCTAACGCTGTTGATCCGAGAACAATTCTTCTTAACATAAATCCTCCGTTTTTCCGACAAGGTTACCAAACACAAAAATCTACCTTATCGAATGGGTTTTTTGTTACTGTGTTTAGGGTTAAGCGTATATTACAACTTCTAGAATTGATATGCAACAAATTTGAAAAGTTAATCGTATCATTTCCACGCATCAAGAATCATAAACCTCTCTTGACAATCTTCATGATTATAATTATTCTTTTTTATCATATCATTTCCATTCATATTCTTGAGCTAATTCCTTCTTACAAGGAATCGCGGCAGTTTAATCTTGAATGACTTATTCAATTCATTTAAAATATCTTTTCCCCCTTTTTACAGTCGCATTATATTGTTCCTTTTTGAATTTCTCAATTGAAAATCCTTATTAATCAAAAGGAGAGTAATCATGGATTTATCACAAATCAATTATGCGGCAGTAGTTGCTGCCGCATTGTCGGCATTTGTAATTGGCGGTATCTGGTATTCACCGATGTTGTTTGCCAAAGGGTGGATGGCTGAGAATGGATTTACGGAAGAAAGTCTGAAAGGCGGCAATATGGCCATGATATTCGGAGGTTCATTTGTTCTGTCGCTCATAATGTCGTTTAATCTGGCCGCATTTCTCGCCGGTCCCGCCGATCTCGTATGGGGTATCACAGCCGGTGCGCTCGCCGGAATCGGGTGGGTCTCTTTCTCGATCGGTATTACCTATCTTTTCGAAAGAAAATCAATGAAACTTTTCCTGATCAACGCGGGATACCATGCAGTGACGTTTATGGTCATGGGCGCTATTTTAGGTGTGTGGAAATAAAGTGCGCGTTTTATTTACACAAAGGTAATGATATGAGACTTTATCTTACTCTTGCCGCCATGACCGTTTTGATTTTGCCGTCCTGTACACTCACCGAACTTGCCGACGTCAAGATCGCCTATAACGTAAAGTATGCGGATTCTACCGACAACTATGAGATATTCATAATGAACCCGGACGGCAGCGGCAAAAAGAACATCTCGAATCATCCGGGTATCGACTGGGTTTATTATGCCTACGGAAATAAATTATATTTCGTCTCGGATCGCGACACCACATACCGGAAATATTTCCTGTACGAAATGGATTCTGACGGCCAAAACGTTCGTCGGCTCACTCCTTTTCTCGTAAAAGATTCCTGGTTCGGAACCCGAAAGAACGGTAAAGAATGGGTCGTGGCGTCACGTAAGGACGGCGCGCACCGTTTTTATATTATCGACGAGAACGGAAATGAACTGCGTTCGCTCGGACACGATACGTGCAGGATCAATGACCCCGTATTTTCTCCCGATGAAAAACAGATCGTTTTCAGATCCAACAAAACCGGCATCGACGAACTTTGGATCATGAACGACAACGGAACGGATCCGCGTCAGATCACGTTTTATCCGAAAGAAGATACGACCGCGCCGTGGCATGCCTACCACGCCGGTCCGCCGGTTTGGCGACCCCGCCATAACGAAATCTCATTTCAATCGAAACAAAAAAGCAATTACAGCATTTTCACCATTAGGCCTGACGGAAGCGGGCTGAAGCAAATCACCACGAATGAAGCCAACGAAGGTTGGCATTCATGGTCCCCTGACGGTGAGTGGCTCACTTTCGACCGTTCTGATTCTGAAGACAAAGATTTTGATATTTATATCATGAAATACGACGGCACCGGCCTGAAAAAATTGACCAACGAATTCAAGCGCGAACAAAGCCCGGTCTTTGTCAGGATAAATCCTTAAAAGAAAGACCCGTGACCAATCCGAACAAACTTCCTGATTTTTCAGACGACATTCTACGGACAGAACCGCTTGAGCGTTCCGAGACCATTCCGTCTACCTGGTATACTGCGCCGGAAATTTTGAATTTAGAAAATGAATGCATCTTCTCGGAATGCTGGCAATACGCCGGTCATCTTGCACAAGTTAAAAACCCGGGCGATTATTTTTTGACGACGGTTGCCGACAATCCCGTGGTGGTCGTTCGGGATAAAGACCATGTTCTGCGCGCATTTTATAACGTATGCCGCCATCGAGGCGGGCCGCTCGCTACAGAGGACGGTAATTGTAAAGTATTTCAATGTCAATACCACGGCTGGACGTATCTGCTCGACGGTTCGCTTCGAGGCGTTCCGGATTTTGACCGGGTGGAATTGTTTGACAAAAAAGATTACGGACTTACTTCGATTTCCGTGGATGTGTGGGAAGGATTGATCTTTGTAAACCTTTCGAATTCACCTCCCAAATTACATTCGTTTTTTGACGGCATCCCCGAACGCATCGCGCCGATTCGCCTCTCGGAAAAAAAATTCTACAAACGCGTTGAGTACCGCGTTCAATGCAACTGGAAAGTATATGTAGATAATTATCTCGAAGGGTATCATCTGCCATTCGTTCATCCCGAACTGTGTAAGATGCTCGATTACTCACAGTACGTTACCGAGGTGTTTCCGCACTATTCGTTGCAGTTCAGCCCATTTACCGATCAGAACAACGTGTATCAAAACAATGGCGGGCAAGCCTTTTACTACTGTGTTTTCCCGAATTTCATGCTGAATATCCTGCCCGGGCGACTTCAGACCAATACGATCATTCCCATCACCCACAATAGTACGTGCGTGGTCTTCGATTATTTTTATGACGATATATCCTCGCAAAAAGCGCTGCAGATCGCAGAAGAAGACCTGCGTTACAGCGACCTCATTCAGGCTGAAGATATTGAGATATGCGAACACGTCCAAAAAGGCCTCGCTTCCAAGGCTTATCACCGTGGGCGTTTTTCCGTAAAACGTGAACTTGGCGTTTATCATTTCCAAAGCCTGCTCAAAGAAACATTCAGAAAATTTCTGCAATAGAGACTCAGCATCTTTCTTTATAATGCTGAATCTCGAAACAATCGGCGGCGCGAGCAAAGTTTCTTGGATGCCGGCATGACCATTAACGCGAAGTGTCCATCACGGCAAAAAAACAGGGCCCGATTTCGAAATAACGTTATTGTTTTAATTTAAAAACTTGTTTCACGTGAAGAGATATGTTACTTTTAATCATTCCAAAATAAATTTTCAAAACCGATGAGGTGCCGCCATGAAACATGTAGTGATGCTTTTCCTTTTGCTGTATGCAACCGGGGCCGCTGCGCAGATCAACGACCCTTCCATTAAAATCACCAAAATGGATGTTTTTAAGAATGGAAGCTCATTCGTTGTATGTGAGGGAAAAATTTCTCTCTCTCAAGGCGTGGGAACTATCCGCGGAATTCCGGATGCCGCGTTCGGAACTCTGTGGGTTGCGCCGATTGAAAAGGGGATTCAGATAGATGAATTAAAAGCCGTTCGCGAGAAAAGGGCCGTCAAGAGAAATGCGGAAAGTCTGTTAGACATGCTTAAGGCCAATACCGGTAAAAAAGTCGTCTGGCAGCATCGTTCAGAAAAGGTCTTGTCCACAACGGCAATACTGGAAAACGTTACCGGCACAGACGAAAGGATTTTAGTTACTCTAAAAAATGCAAATCAAACAATCACGGCGCAGGTTTCTGCTTATTATGATTTTTTTGAATTTCCAGAAGGATTCAATAATCAGATCGACGATACGACTCAAACGACTTCTCTGCAGATCAAAACTAACTCCACAATGTCCGAAGCAACATTTCAGATGGTTTATTTTCAATCCGGTATTGGATGGACGCCATCGTATCGCATTGAACTTATGGATGACAAAACTGCCCAGCTGTTATTGTCGGCCTCCCTCATCAATGATTCTCAGAATCTGACCAATACGCGTCTCAACCTGGTGGTCGGATTTCCGCATTTTATTTACAGCGACATCGAATCGCCGCTCACCATGCGGCAGACTCTATCCCAATTTCTGCAATCGCTATCAGGCGCGGATAATCCTTATACACAACGATATGCGAGCCCGCTGGCAAACCAGTCCGTCATGTATGAGCGTTCCATTAACATGTATGCCGAAACTGATTTTGGAAATTTTAAGTCGCTTGAGGGCGTCGCCGAGGAGGATCTTTTCTTTTACGATCTCGCTAAAGTCACATTGCGCAAAGGCGAACGAGGACAATATAACATCTTCTCTGCATCCGTACCCTACGCGCATATTTTCGAGGTGAATCTTCCAAATGCGCTCAGCAGCGACGGATATGCCGTTGAAAAGAAGGAACCTTATCAGGTTTGGCATTCCGTTAAATTAGAAAACAGGTCTTCGCAGCCGTGGACAACAGGGAGTGCGATTACATTTCAGAACGGAAAACCTCTAGGCCAGGATATTCTCAGATATACGGCTGTCAAATCTTTTACAACCGTAAAAATCACGCAGTCGCCTGACCTGCGCGTGACGGAGGAAGAAAAAGAAACTACGCGAAAAGAGGAAGTGCGTAAGAAAGACGGTTACTACTATGATCTCGTAACTATTACGGGAGAGATCGTGATCAATAATTATAAAAATAAAGATGCCCGTATTATTGTAACGCGTCCCATTACGGGTAAGATCATCACTGCGGAATACCAACCAAAAATTACTCAACCGGCCATGATGCGTAATGCGCTTAACTTGGAAAATAACCTGGAGTGGGATGTATCGGTAAAGGCAGGCGACGAGAAAAAAATAACCTACACGTATGAAATTTTTCTGAGGCGATAAACCGTTATTAACTTTTACCGGTCATTTTGTTTAGAAATAAATATCAGAATAAACACCGTGATTATTCTGAGAAGGGAAAGTGTTTTTGCGTCAAATAATCATACTGGCAATCTTTATTATGATCGGATCCTGTAAAAAGGGCGATAATCCGAACCGGACAACCCACCGCGTTGCTTATAAGATCGTAGTACCGGATTCACTTATTCGAATTAAAAATGATCTGAAAAAATTTTATGAACGGTGGAATGCAAGGCAGGATCTGCCTTTTACGTTTTCAGATTCGGCTGAACATGTCTTACGTATCAATGACAGCGCGGAGTATCATAATACTTATTTCCAGCTCATCCATGATACGATAAAGTATAAAGACGAACGCCTGCCGTTACAGTCAACCTTAATTGCCGTCAAGGCCAATGGACATATTCAGATCGTTACCCATAGTTCCGTTCGGATGTGGTTTTTGCTTGAGGCCTTGTTCGAGCTATTTGAAAACTACGCCGATCGACCTGAAGCGGTCTTGATTCACTCCGGAAGGCAAATAGTTCTCAAATCCTACAAAACCGACTCAGGCTGGATTGATGATCTCAATGTCTTTGCAACCCGCCGCCAATATGAACGGCAGGCTGCAATGGAAGAAACGTTTTTCAGTTTCAGCGGAGGCAAGATGCCGTATGATTCCACTAAAATGAATGCGGCCTTGTCTCATTATCCATCGCGCTTTGTAAAGAAGTTTCGCCCCGCCATTTTCGTTTATCCTGATTACGAAACTAAGTCGCAGATCTTCAGTAATGTCATGGAGCATTCGTATGACCTTGCGAAAAATCAAATTCATATAGTGGATTGCTCGTTGACCCGTCTGCGGTTTACTGAAATTGTCTCCGTTTACTTTGCTTCGCAAATCTACGGAAGCGCCATGCCCCGTTTGACCGAAGGACTTGGGATTTTTTATGCGAATACGTATTTTGGGAAACCTTTTTCATGGTGGAATTCAAAGCGGCCTTTACTGAACTTGATAGATAAAACCAATCTTCTTTCAAAACCCGCAGAAAATGAAAACGCGTTTTTGTATACCTATCTTGCGGTTTTGTTCTGGTCGGAAAACCGCAAAAGCATCGAACTTGTTTTCAAATCTCCCGACGCCTATATCCAAAATTTTAGCCTCGATGTAACCGCGGACAAGATTTTTGACCGGAAAATAGATTCTATCCCGTATTTCAAAGGCTTCTCCTATGCGCATTCCAATGGCGTTACAACCGGTTACATGTCCAAACAATCCAAAGAATCGTTGAAAGCGTTACGTGAAATCGGCACCGATGCCGTTTCCATTACGCCGTTCGGATACGCCAAAAACGAAAACGAAAGCTCGGTCTATTTCGTTCTGGATAATACGTGGGACGAGACGTTGGCTTCGCTTTTCAAGGCAAATGAAGATGCGCAGGCTCTTGGAATGCATGTTATGATGAAACCCCATATCTGGCTTGGCAACGGCAAATGGTGCGGCGAGATTCGAATCGCCGATGAAAGAGAATTGAAAAAATGGGAAAATGCGTATTGTCAGTTTATTACTTATCACGGGTTGATAGCGGAACTCGCCGGGATGCAAAGCTTATGCGTTGCCGTAGAATTACCGCATATGTTTCACCACACTGATATGTGGCGCAGAATTATCCGATGCGCACGCGTCGCTTTCAGCGGGCCGCTGACGTACGGCGCAAATTGGATGGACGAATACGAAGGCATCGTTTTTTGGGATGACCTTGATTTTATTGGTATCCAGAGTTATTTCCCATTATCCAAATCGAAAAGCGAGTCAGCGTCAGGCATACGCGCCCATGCAAAAGCATTGTCGTCTATACTTTCTCAATTTTCAAATAAATGGAACCGGCCGATCGTTTTTACCGAAGCGGGATTCCCGAGTATCGAATACGGACTTATGAATCCGCACCAGGAAGATTTTTCGCAAAACAAATCCGAAGAAACTCAGTCGATGGGCTACTCTGTATTATTTGAGGAGTTTTCAAGACAACCGTGGTTCAAAGGATTTTATTGGTGGAAATGGGAAAGCGGGAATTCTTCCAGGCGACGCTCGGATAAATCATTTCATATTCGCGGAAAAAAAACAGAACAGATAGTCAAACAATATTACCTGAACCGGGTTGGAGCAAAAAAATAATCTATGCCCTAAGTTATTTTTCTACGCAGTCAGAAATGCTTGAATATTACCCGACTATTCGCCTCGCAATCTCTTCCTGGGCCAATTGACCCGAACTAAAAGTACAGACAAAATTTTTCAGGTTTTTTAGGCCGTCTCCTATGTATGGGTTACCGCAGGAAATGAGAAGATGCTCTTTATTTTGAAACAAAGATTCCAACACGTTTTTAATTACATCAGGCAATTGATATTTTTTCTGCCACGCCATCGGCTTCACGTCCGTGATAACAACTACTCTTCTAAATTCTGACAAATCCGGAATCGCCGCCATTTCGTCCGACCATACTGATGCTACTATTTTCATATCGTTTGTTTTCTTTTCTAAATCTTTGAAACTGTTTCGATCGGTTTGTATTAACCAGATAACAGCATTTTCAGTAGAAAGCGTACGTGGCCATATTCCCTTTTTTGTTACAAAACATTGTTGCGTAATATGATGGGCAAACTGCACATGTTCATGATTTCCAACGATCTTCAGCGCGTTGGAACCGTCGGTATATCGATGCTCGAACAATCCCCATTTCTTTTTGGCGAACAATATCCTTTCGACCGATTTATCCAAACGTGCAGATGCTTCAGAATTATTTTCCACCATGCGGCGGACGATCCCGCATGCGTTTTCTGTACTGACGGGAATCAGCATTTGATCAACGCCCGCATCGAAAACTTTAGTAACCGCTTCTTCTTCAGAAAACTGATCTGTTATCGCGCCCATCATCATTGCGTCCGTGATAATAAGCCCTTCGTATTTCCACTGATTGCGAATCAGGCCGGTCGTTATATTTTTCGACATCGTTGCGGGCAAGCCCGAAGCATCCAGCGAGGGAACGGCTATGTGCCCGATCATAAGGGCGTCAACTCCCGCATCCATGGCGCGCCGAAACGGAAGAAATGCTAATTGCTCCAGCCTTGATAAAGAATGAGGTAGTCTGGGTAATTCCCGGTGGGAGTCCACCTGCGTATCCCCGTGGCCCGGAAAATGTTTAGCCGTTGCCAGCATACCGTTTTCCTGCAATCCTTTAATGTACGCCAATCCGCAGGATGTGACCGTTTCCGCATCTTCACCGAAGGAACGAATATTGATGATGGGGTTGTCGCGGTTATTATTGATATCCAGAACCGGGCTGAAGTTTTGGTGAATGCCGACGGCGCGTGATTCGATTGCGGTGATTTTAGCAACATCATAAATGAGTTGAACCGAATTCTTTTTAGCCGCTTCGGCAAGACCCATGAAGTACGGAAAACTGGTCGCGCCTTTGACCTGCTGACCCAAACCTCGTTCCAGATCGGCAGAAAAAAGAATCGGCTGTTGACTTATACTCTGAAGGCGATTGAGCGAATGGATTACTTGTTCCATATCGCCGCCAAAAACAATAAAACTCCCGATGTGAAACTCTCTGATCAGATCTTCTGCCTGCATTAGATCAAATTCCGGATCATTAAAATCCAATCGCGGGATTACAAGTTGTCCTATTTTTTCGTCTAAATTCATACCCTTATTTTTCGTGCTTATCCGGTTTACTCACATTCAAGAGAAAACAAGTCAGCCTGAACTAGTCGAAGGCTGATTTTACTCTAATACTTTGTCATGGTTCGACAAGCTTGTCCTGAGCCCTGCCGAAGGGCTCATCATGACGTAAGTGAGCCAACGGGATAAACGTGTTTTTTTATTTCATTCCAATATAATAAAATAATTTCGATGAAACACTTTAGGTTTTTTTTGAATGAATGCACACAACGGCTTCACACCTTGCCTTTGATTCCGGAAAACTTTATTTTTTCGACCGACGATTTTCAATTATGAATTTATATTTACCTATTTCAACGCCGCTATGAAGAATATTTTTGAGAAACCTGAAAAGATTATAAACAACTGGGCATTAATCCTGCCTTTGTTATTCTTTCTTTATGTCGCTGCGTTATTCGGTACCACCGCGATCTTGCAAGACGGGTTGTTCGAGCGGGACGGATATTACCACGCAAGATTCGCGCAGATGATGCCTGAGCGCGGCCTGGATAGGTCATTTCCATGGACACAACTCAGCACCTGGCGGGATAATTTTTGCGACAAAGAGTTTTTGTATCATCTCGCGATGATGCCGTTCGCGCAGATAGGGAATGATCCAATTTTTGGAGCGCGTTTATTTGCGCTTCTACTGTCGATATCTGTTCTCGTAACTTTATTCATGTTGCTTCGCGCGCATCATTGCCGGTGGCCGCTGCTTTTTACAGCAATACCGCTCGCGGCAGGTGGGCTTTTCATAGCGCGATTAGGGATGATTCGCTCTCATGTCTTGAGCATGGCGCTTCTGATGATTGGAATTCATTTTCTTCTTAAAGAAAAATGGCGCGCGCTTTTTATTCTCGGATTTGTGTATGCGTGGAGCTACACCATGCCGTTTGTTCTGCTTATGACTGCAGTGCCTTTTGTAATTGGAAAATGGATCGGAAAAGGCGGTTTCGACTGGAAATTACCGTTGGCCGCAGGAGCCGGTTCGATACTCGGGCTTGTAATTCATCCCTATTCGCCGCTAACGCTTGAAACGTTTCTTACCTATTTACAGGTTTTCAGTATTGGGATGCAGGGAACCGGCTTTTCAGGATTCGAACTCGGAAATGAGATCTATCCTTATTCCTTGCCGGTATTTTTCAATATCTATCCGTTCGTTCTTATTTTTGTTCCGGCGCTCATGGCGTTCGTGATTTTTCGCTGGGAAAAATTCACGGCTGCAACAGCAGGTATCGTATTCTCCGCGTTATTTTGGCTGGGTATGACGGCCGCATCTCCCCGGTTTGTAGAATATTCTGTTCTGATGCTCGCTATAACCTCTGCATTAGTCGTACGCGAAACAATTTCCGTGAGCCCACCAACTGCGTCTTCATTCCTGAATAAGCCTCAACTACGAAAAACAATAGCTATCCTGTCGATTGCTGTGCTTGTCGGATTTCATATCCGCTCAATGAATTTCTACATCCATTATCAAAGTAAAGCTGCGCCACAGCGGTATTTCAAAAATGCGTCTCAATGGATGACACGGCATTTGGAATCGGGAGAAACGGTTATCAACTTGTTCTGGGATGATTTTCCGGATCTTTTTTACGACGGCGCGCGGCAGCGATATATCTGGGGGCTCGATCCGACGTATTCGATACGCGAAGATCCTGAGAAAGCAGCGCTTCTGGAACGGTTTCGGCGGCACGAACTTTTTCTCGACGGCTCCACGCTATCACGCCAATTTAATTCCCGCTATCTCATTCTTCGCGCGAAGCGTGAAGGCGGTTTCCCGGAACTGGCATTCCCTCCATTCCGTAAAGTCTATGGCGATAGTTCAGCTGTGATATATCTTATAACTGAAATCAGATAAAAACATTTTCAAGTGACGGCCGGCCTGGGGCTGATTGTTTCATCATTCAAAAAAAAACAAATGAAATACATCGGGATTTGCTGACGGAAGTCTTTTCAGAAAGTTCGACTTTTCGATTATGGAATTCAGAGACTATTTCGGTTTCTAAATTGACTTCACTAAAACCATACTGCAACCCAAATGTTTGATCTTTTCAATAACAGTATTGATTAAGAAGCCAAGGTTCATTTCCCTTTGTGAGCCAACCGGTTAAGCAGGTTTTATAAATATTCACAAGAAAAAATTACCGGAATTGCATCTACATTCAATCCATCTCACTCATTTTTTGGTTGGAATATTTCGCTTGAATTTGGCTGATCTGGGGTAGAATGGTTTTAAAATTTTGGACAAGAAACGGATCAAAGTGTTTTCCGCTTTGCCTGTCTAATTCTTCAATAGCCTGTTCCGTCGTCCATGCTTTTTTGTAGGCGCGTTCGGATGTCAAAGCGTCAAATACATCCGCGATGGCGCAAATACGCGCAGCCAGAGGAATCTTGTCTCCACTTAGCCCTTTGGGATAACCTGTACCGTCATATTTCTCATGATGCCCGATAGCAATATCGGCAGCCATTTGCATGATCCTGGACGTACTGTTTTGCATGATCTCATAGCCCGTCAAGGTATGAAGTTTCATCAACGCATATTCGTACTGATCCAGTTTTTCCGATTTGTACAAAATATTATCCGGCGTCCCGACCTTTCCTATATCGTGCATCGAAGACGCCACGAAAATAAGTTCCTGATCTTCGCTTGGCAGGTTGATTTTTTTTGCAAGTTCTTTGCTGTACAACGCGACCCGCATAACGTGCACACCCGTCTCAGGACTTCGGTATTCTGCCGCGCGCGAAAGCCGGAAGATAGCCTCGCGCTCTTTTTCAATAATGTCTTTAGTCACGCGGCGCACTTCCGCATCCAGCCAGTCGGCGCGATTCACGAGTTGTTTTTGGCTTTGCCGGATCGACAACATATTTCGTGTCCTCGCAATGAGTTCGGATTTATCGATCGGCTTGTTGAGAAAATCGCTGGCGCCCATTTCTAACGCTTTATACCTGACTTTCTTGTCATCGTCCGCTGTGATCATGACAATCGGCGTTTCGTTTTTCCCCGGTAGTTTTCTGAATGCTTCGATGAACTCCAAACCGTTCATGTCCGGCATCATATAATCGACAAAAACAAGATCCGGGTCCTCATTGGTACACCAATCCATGGCCTTAAGAGGATTAAGATAACTGACGGGTTCGCATTGAAATGATTTACTCAGAATATTTTCAAGAACCTTAACATTGATTTCGCAGTCGTCGATAATAAGAATCTTCATGACACACTTCCCTTCTGATGCGTGTAACGACGTGAACTAAGCAGCTTCGACCGGCTCAAAAAAATGGTTTTCGAGCATGAGTTGTTTTAGATGAAAACATGTTTCTTCATAGACAATGCCAATCCGATGAATCAGGACGGCAATCTCTTTAGGCCGATGATGCGCTTGAATTTTTTCCAGCGATTGGCACGCTTCTACCATAGCGACCGCGCCAATATTTGCGCTGATGCCTTTCAACGTGTGCGCAATTTTTCGAAATCCGGACAATTCACCTACATGTGCGTAATCTTTGATTTCGCCTAGTAAGGTCTCCGCCTGGTCAATGTACATATCTGCCAGTTCTTTAAAAAAGTCGGCCGTGACGCCGATATCTCTGAGTTGATCGAGATCGACGATCGGTTTTACCGCTGTAGTTTTAGGTTTTTCGGGCGCCATGTTTCCTCCCCATTCAATTAGTTTAGATTGAATTTGTTTAATGTTAATTGGTTTTGTAATAAAGTCATTCATGCCTGCATTTATACATTGATCGCGGTCCTCTTTCATTGCGTTCGCCGTCATAGCGATAATACGGGGCCTGTCTTCCTGGCTATATGCCTTTACGATCTGACGCGTCGCTTCGAGCCCGTCCATTTCCGGCATCTGCACATCCATAAAAATTAGGTCGTACGTTTTCTGACGAAGCGCGGCGAGCACTTTTAAACCGTTATCGGCGACGTCAACCTGGTATCCCATTTTTTGAAATGCCAGGACGGCTAGTTTTTGATTGATCGCATTATCTTCCGCCAGCAAAATCTTCAATGGCAATCGTTCAGAGAGTTGTGCATCGAGCGTACTTTCAAATATCTGTTTCTCTTTTTTGGAACCTGCAAAAACATGTTTGACTGTTTCTTTCAACTGATTAAGTTTGACGGGCTTGGAAATAAACGCCGAAAATACATTTGCCGGATAATTTTCGGGTTTAGCCCGATTGCCGAGCGAACTAAGCATCAGCAAAGGCAAAGTTTCTATGTTTCGCATTTCGCGGATCGCCAGCCCTAATTCCAAACCATCCATTTCAGGCATATGCATATCGATAATACCAAGATCAAAAAGTTGCCCGTGCCCGATCCAGTTCAACGCTTCCAATGGGCTTTCCGTGGCAATAGGAGCCATACCCATCCGCACGCATTGGGCTAATAATATTTGTCGGTTCGTCTCATTGTCATCCACGATCAAAACCCGTTTATCCTTAAATTCAGAAGGTATAGTTTCTTCTTTGAGACGATTCTCTTGATCTACCCCAACTTTTATGGTGAAGCTGAATGTCGAACCGACGCCTTCCACGCTGTCCACCCAAATTCTTCCGCCCATCATCGTAACTAATTTCTCCGATATAGCCAGGCCTAAACCTGTTCCGCCATATTTGCGTGTTGTGGAAGAATCCACCTGCGAAAAAGATTTAAACAAACGATCTATTTTTTCGGTTGGAATTCCGATACCGGTATCTTTCACCTTGAAAATCAGTTCCGCGTCGTCTTTACACACCGCGCTGTCGTCTCCGTTGCTCATTTGAACGGAGATGTATACTTCGCCCGTTTCAGTGAACTTGAGCGAATTATTGGTGAGATTCATCAGTATTTGTTTGATCCGGGATTCATCTCCGATTAAAGCGCTCGGTACTGCTGAATCTATGGAATAGATCAATTCAATCTTTTTTTCTGCGGCTTTCGATGAAAATATATCCAGGGTAGTTTCAAGACATTCGGTCAGATCAAACGCTCGTTTTTCAAACTCCATTTTTCCGGATTCAATTTTTGAATAATCCAAGATGTCATTGAGTACGGTGAGAAGCGAGTCGCCGCTGACCTGTATGGTTTCTACAAAGTCCCTTTGTTCCGGCGTAAGATCGGTATCCAACAACAGTTCCGTCATACCGATGACGCCATTCATCGGCGTGCGAATCTCGTGACTCATCGTAGCAAGGAAATCCGATTTTGCGCGCATAGCGGATTCGGCCTCTTCCCTTGCGGCGATCAATGCTTTTTGGGCAATTTTCTGTTCCGTAATGTCATCTTTTACTGCGACATAGTTGCGGATCCTGCCGTCCGAACCTTTGATGGCAGAGATCGATGCTATTTCCCAATACGTTTCGCCATTTTTCTTTTTGTTTTGAAATTCGCCGCGCCACCTTCCTCCGGCCGTAATGGTTTCCCAAAGCTTTTTATATTCAGATACGGAAGTGTGCCCGGATTTCAATATTGACGGTTTCTGTCCTATCGCTTCCAATGCAGAAAATCCGGTAATCTCCGTGAACCACGGATTTACATATTCGATACGGCCTTGGGTGTCAGTAATGACCACCGAAACAGGGCTTTGCTCGATCGCAGCAGATAGCTGACGAATCTTGTCCTCCGCCGATTTACGATCGGAGATATCACGCATGATGCCGGTAAAAAACTGCCCTTCCGATGTTTTCCATTCAGATAATGAAAATTCTATTGGGAACATTTTATTGTCATTTCGTAATCCCCGCACTTCCGTCGTTTTACCCATGACATACTCTACACCACCTATGTCCCTCAGTCTTGATCCTGACCTCTTATCTGCTTGAAATTCATTAGGAATGATCTGGACTAACGACTTGCCTACAATTTCTGTTTCCTTATAACCGAATACTCTTTCTGCGCCACGATTCCACCCGACGATGTATCCCGAACTATTTACCGTAACAATTGCATCATTAGCTGATTGTGAAATGGCCCGGAATCGTTCCTCGCTTTGTTGGAGAGCTTCTTTTGCCTTCATTTGTTCAGTTATATCCCTATAAATTCCATAAACGCCGATTTGACTTCCTTCGACATGGACCGGAGTTCCCAGAATTGAAACATACACCGGCGATCCGTTTTTGTGACGACGTACCGATTCTAGGCTTGCCCTATTGCCTGCTGCTACATTTTGGCTGATACCCCTCGCATTTCCTGATAATTCTTCCGGCACGATCAAGCTGTTAATATCCCGGCCTATCGCTTCTTGATCTTCATAGCCGAACATCCGTGTGAATTCACCGTTAATTCTCATGACGCGGTCTTCATTATCAACTATGACTATCGCTTCAGGCGCATTTTCAATGAGTTCTTCGAGATACGCTTTCTGAACTTTGTAATCATCCACTGCCTGAATACGCTCTGCCATTTGTTGATTGAGCGGTCGGAATGAGAAATAATATAATAGACTTGATACGATGAGCGAAGTTAACGTGGCATCAACCAATGTCGGGATTTGAATTCCCAAATGCGGATAGGATTCTATCCAATACATTACAAGGAACTCGGTTACGAAAATGATAAGGCCCGCTATGGCCAAAAGTTGTTTGGACGACAAGCGTGTGGTTTTATTTTCCATTACATAACTCCGATTATGAGTATCCAACTGATTATTTGTGTTTGTATTTTCATAATATCAATTTTGATATGATAATTCTGTCAGTATGTATATCAAAAAGCGTGCTAAATTTATTATAAAGCATAACTCTATAAATTATAAATACTTAAAATGCTATTATGGAGAGTAAATTAAGGGAAAATGTAGATGCATAGGTAATTTTACCATAGATTTGAGGTTATCAGTTTCTTTAGACTGCCCACAGTAAGCAGGTGAATAGTTAATCCTCCCTTGCTACAATGTCATTCTTAAAGAATCTTTTTTAATTAAAGGAGAGACTTCATGCGGAAAATAAAAAAAAATAGTGCGTGGCTCTCACTTTTTCTCAGGAACAAAAAGGATTCTTACAGAATGACATACCGGGAACTTACCGCGCCAAATTAACATGGTACCGAACCGCTATGATGCTGAGTCAGGTTGGGTTACAATGTCATTCTTCAAGAATCTTTCTTAATTAAAGGAGAGACACGATACAGCAGGTAAAAAGAATGGCCACGCGGAATTAAAGGATTCATACTGATAGAAATGGAACTAAAAAAATTCAGGAAAATTATTCACGAACGAAAAAAAAGCAGCAAATCCTCTTACATCCGTCCGCTCCTGTGTCATCTGTGTTCTATTTTCCCACCATCTGCTAAGTAGACGCTTTTTCTCAGGAAAAAAAAGATTCTTACATAACGGAAGATACTCCCAAAATCAACATCGAATCGGATTACAAAACAGTCACGACTATGTACAGATATTAGTTGCTTTCACACCATTCTTAAATTATATTTCATTGTTGTCTTCTTGGGAGGGAAAGACGGTTCTTATGCGTTATAAAATCATCTATCGAAAATAGCGTCAGCAAAATTTAATCGGTCGTTTCAGGGCGCCTGATCGCATACCTATAGTCATTTTTTCGCCAATAAATTCGTTTTTCTGCAGGCAAGACAAACCGTGTTGAGCAAAAAACAATTATTTTCATTTCAGGGGGTACTATGATATCAAAAGATCAAAGGGAAAAACGATTCAGGTATATGCTGATTACCCTGTTTGTGGTACTTAGCGCGGGAATTATTGCGGGCAGTATTTTATTTTATCGGGGCCAACGGGATATTATGACAATTAATCAAACTCGCGAATTATTATCGATTGCGGAACTGAAGGCCCGGCAAATTTCAGATTATCGAAAAGAGAGGTATTCTGAGGCTAATTTTTTATTTGGCAATCAATCTTTTATCGCCGCGGTAAAGGCTTATCATTCGAACCCCCAATTAAAGGTAAACAAAGACGTCCTTGAAGATTGGCTATTGCCCATTCAAAAGAACCATAATTATGAAAACATCTCCATCATCGACACAAATGGGAATATTTTTTATTCCATAGGCAATGACAATTCGGTCGATTATAAACACCGCAAAGATGCCTTTAATATCTTGAAAGAAAATAAGATCCGATTTGGCGACTTGCATTTGCATGAAAAAGACAGCTCCGTCCATTTAGAGGTTTTCGTGCCGTTAATTTTGACTACATCTATATCTGTAGAAAAAGTCGGCGTGGTAAGTTTTTCGATCAATCCACACACCGGGTTATTTGACTTGATACAGTCTTGGCCTGTGGAAAGCCCAACCGGCGAAGTTCTACTTGTAAAAAAAGAAGGAGATCATGTTGTATTTCAAAACGAATTGCGATTTATGAGAAATACTGCATTGAGACTGAAATTTCCGCTTACTGATACTAGGCTTCCGGCTGCACATGCGGTTCAAGGAGAAACAGGAGTCATGACCGGCTTGGATTACAGAGGCCACGAAGTCATGGCCGCCATGAAACACGTCCCGGATTCCGATTGGTATATCGTAGCCAAAAAAGATACCGAACGTATTAATCAGCCGCTGACTACGAAGGCAACGCTCATTTTTGCATTGATGGCCGCATTACTAGCCGCTGCAGGAACCGCCTTTTTTATCGTGTGGCGCGCAGAAAAAATGAAAAAACTGAAAATCGAAATTCAATCCGTGGATGCGGTGAAAAGACTCAACCGAGTGTATCAGGTATTAAGTAATGTCAATCAAGCGATAGTTCGAATAAGCGACCGCGATAAACTTCTAAATGAAATTTGCCGCATTGCCGGCGACGACGGCGGGTTTCGCTTGTGCTGGGTAGGTTTTGTTAATGAAAAGACAGGGCTTATCGAGCCTTTTTCAAAAGCGGGAGCCGCAAGCAGCTATCTTAAATATATTACGGTTTCCACCAACGGGAGTATACCTGCCGGCCAAGGGCCGGTTGGCAAAGCTTTTCAAACCGGTAAACCCGTTGTCTTCAATAATATTTGGACCCAGTTTCAATTAGCTCCCTGGAAAGAAAATGCGATAAAGTATCGTCTTAGATCGGTAGCAGCGCTTCCGTTGAACGGATCATCGGGCCCTATCGGCGCGATCGGCTTCTATTCCGACCAATTTAATTTTTTCACAACCGATGAAGTGAAGCTTCTGGAAGAACTTTCTGCGGATCTTTCCTACGCACTTTTAAATATTGAACGTGAAGAAAGAAGTAAAATTTCCGAACAAGCCCTGCTGGAAAGCGAAGACCGGTACCGGGATTTAGTGGAGAACAGCCTCGACATCATATGTACGCATGATATGAACGGGAAAATCTTATCGGTGAATAAACGCGGGGCTCAATTACTGGATTATGCTCAAGACGACCTGCTCCAAAAGAATTTGCGGGACATTCTTGTCCCGGAAATACGTAAAGAATTTGACGTATACCTTTCGGAAATCAAACAACATGGATCGGCTCGAGGCACTATGCTGGTTGAAACTGCTTCCGGGAAGAAACGAGAGTGGGAATATTACAATACGCTTCGTAAGGATGGAGTTTCTTCCCCGATCGTTCGCGGCACGGCGCAGGACATAACGGAACGAAAAAGGGCTGAGACGGCCTTGCGTGAAAGTGAGAACATTTTCAAAAAATTATTTGAAGAGTCAACCGATCCTATTCTGCTGTTGGATGATACCGGGTTCATAGATTTTAATAACTCTGCCGTCTCGATACTGGGATACAACTCAAAAGAAGAATTATTTAATAAAAAGCCGTGGGAACTTTCGCCCGAAAAACAGCCGGACGGACGGCTTTCATCTGAAAAGGCAGTGGCGATGATCGAAATGGCGTTATCAAATGGGTTCAATCGTTTTGAATGGGTACATATAAAGTCAGACGGCACAGAATTTCCAGTTGAGGTCATGCTGACGTCTATTATGATAAAAGGCAAGCAGTCCTACTATACGGTCTGGCGCGACATCAGCGAGCGTAAACGGGCGGAGAGCGCGTTAGTTCTTCAAAGTTCTGCTCTCAATGCGGCAGCAAGCGGCATTGTTATTACCAATTCCGGCGGCGTAATTGAATGGGTGAACAAGGCGTTTTCTTCTCTCACGGGATACTCACCCGATGAGGCTGTCGGTAAAAATCCGCGTGATCTAGTTAAGTCCGGCTCTCATGACCATGCCTTTTACAAGCATATGTGGGATACGATACTTGACGGAAAAGTCTGGAACGGTGAGATTACCAATCGACGAAAAGACGGAACTTTGTATATCGAAGAACAGATCATTACACCGGTGAAAAACGAACAAGGAAAAATCACGCATTTCATTGCCGTCAAACAGGACGTCACTGAACGTAAAAAGGGTGAAGAAGCCTTGCGGAAAAGCAATGAACGATTCGTGCTGATATCACGGGCCACTAATGACGCCGTTTGGGATTGGGATATCACCACAGACAAAACCTGGTGGAATGATCGCTTTTATTCATTGTTTGGTTTTACGTACGACAAAGAGCATACAAGTCTTAAATCATGGGCTGCGAAAATTCATCCCGATGACCGTGAGAGAGTTCTGGAACATTTTCGGAACGCACTAAACGGTATTAGCCAGGGATGGGCCGATGAATTTCGCTATCAGTTTGCCGACGGTTCCTACGGTTTTATCTACGATCGCGCATTTATTATCAGAGATGATAGCGGCAAAGCGTTGCGCATGATCGGCTCCATGATTGACATGACTAATTTCAAAAAGTCTGAACAGCAATTACAGCAAAGCGAGAACCGGCTTCGCGCTATCGTCGAGGCAGAACCGGAATGCGTCAAAACCATGGCATCGGACGGAACCATACTGAGCATGAATGCCGCCGGCCTTCGTATGATCGGGGCGGAAAGCGCCGATCAAGTGGTTGGCAAGCCTATCTATGGGCTTATAGCTCCTGAGTATGCTGAGGCCTTCAAAAAACTAATGCAAAGAGTTTTTGAGGGACGGACGGGCTCTTTGCAATTTAGACTCACCGGTCTGACAGGAGCCAACAGATGGTTAGACACTCATGCAGTCCCGTTACGCGATGAAAAAGGAAACATCACAACTCTGTTAGGCGTTACACGCGATATTACGGAACAGAAAAAGGCACTTGAGGCCCTGAGGGAAAATGAAGCGAAATTGAAAGTCATTTTGGAATCAACCGCAGACGGCATTTTAGCCATCGATACTAAAGGTGCGGTGATCATGGCCAATCCCCGATTTTTTGAGTTGTGGCGAATCCCTTATGCAATTCAGAAATCCGGAGCTGATCAAGTTCTTTTGGATTTTGTATTGGAACAGTTGACTGATCCTGAAGCATTTCTTAGTAAGGTGAAGATGCTGTATGACTCAAATGACACTAGTTTGGATACGTTGAATTTCAAAGACGGCCGTGTTTTTGAAAGGCTCAGTGCTCCCCTATTGTCAGGCACGACCAGCCTTGGACGGCTTTGGTCATTTCGTGATATCAGTGAACGCAAAAGGTCTATGGAGGCCTTACTTGCATCAGAGGAAAAGTATAAATCGTTTTTTGACGACGATCTTACCGGTGATTTTATTTCCACGCCGGACGGGAAACTTTTGGCATGCAACCCCGCTTTCGCAAAAATGTTCGGCTACGATACCGTTGACGAAGCGTTGAAAATGGACGTTCACTCGCTGTATTCAGATAAGAAAGCACGCGAAAATATGATTGTACGCTTAAAACGGGAAAAACGACTTGAGTATTTTACTTCTGAACTGATTCGCAAAGACGGAAAAAAGATTTATGTTATCGAAAATATGATAGGAACATTTAATAAGAAGGGTGAATTGACTGAGATCAAAGGATATCTTTTTGACGACACCCGGCGGCGAAGCCTTGAAACCCAATTGATACAAGCCCAGAAGATGGAGAGCTTGGGAACTTTAGCCGGCGGCATCGCGCACGATTTTAATAATATCCTCGCCATCATCATGGGACATACCAGCATGATCCGGAGAAAATCCGGCAGTGATGAGCACCTCATTCAGAACGCCGAAACCATTACCAAGGCTACGCAGCGAGGAGCGAGTCTGGTCAAACAACTTCTGACCTTCGCCAGAAAAACCGATGCCGTTTTGGAGTCGATCCTGATTCAGGATACCGTAAATGAAATACGGCGTTTTATTGAACAGACTTTCCCAAAGACCGTTACAATAACAACCGAATTCGAAAAAGATCTTCCCCCGATCCTTGCCGACGGGACGCAAATTCATCAGGTACTGCTAAACCTGACTATCAATGCGCGCGATGCCATGCCGCATGGAGGAGCTTTGTCAATCACCGCACACCGTATTACCAAGACACCGCGCCATGATAAATTTGGCAAAGTGAGCGCCTCGGAATATATCCATGTTAAAGTATCCGACACCGGTACCGGGATGGATGAAGAAACGAAAAACCGAATCTTCGAACCTTTTTTTACGACGAAAGGAAGGGAACGCGGCACGGGATTGGGACTGGCAACGGTTTACGGGATTGTGGAATCGCATCACGGCATCATAGACGTTGAAAGCGAGATCGGCAAAGGATCGACTTTTAATTTATTCTTTCCCATTCAGCAAAGCTTTATTCAGCATGAGATAGATAACGGAATCGTTGAAGAGATTTCTGGGGGCGATGAAACGGTCCTCGTTGTAGACGACGAAGAATCCATGCGTTATTTTCTGGAGTCTATTCTTGCGGAGAAAGGATACCATATATTATCCGCCGCAGACGGGCAGGCCGCGCTAGACATGTTTACGAAACATAACAAGGAAATTGACCTTATTCTTACTGATTTAGGACTGCCGAAGATGAACGGCGAAGAATTAGTTACAGGTATTATAAAAACAAACCCAAACGTAAAGATCATCGTTGCCAGCGGTTTTTTTGAGAACAAACTCAAAGCGACTTTGGCTAAAGCGGGCGTCAAAGAATTCGTGCAAAAACCGTATTCCCCCGATGAAATTTTGAAGAAGGTGCGAGAGGTGCTCGATTTGAAATGAATTTGGAAGCGGTTCGATGTTGATCAGAGCGGATAAATTAACTGACTCGGCAAGTTTCGGGATCAAACTCTTGTAGAGCGAAATGGCATTTCGCTCTACATTTCACAGACGGCAGTACAGCAAAGCGGCACTTCGATCTACTTGGCTGGATCTAATTTAAACCCCAGCGTTACTTTCGTTCCCCTATTCACTTCGGTTCAAAAACCGTATTCCCCGGATGAAATTTTGAAGAAAGTACGAGAGGTTATTGATTTGAAATGAATTTGGAAGCGGTTCGATGTTGATCAGAGCGGATAAATTAACTGACTCGGCAAGTTTCGGGATCAAACTCTTGTAGAGCGAAATGGCATTTCGCTCTACATTTCACAGACGGCAGTACAGCAAAGCGGCACTTCGATCTACTTGGCTGGATCTAATTTAAAACTCAACGTTACTTTGGTTCCCCTATTTAATTCACTCTCGAGCTGAATTGATCCCCCGTGTTTCTCCATGATTTCTTTACAAATAAAAAGCCCAAGACCGGTGCCTTTATTGCCCGATTTAGTGGTAAAAAACATTTTGAATATCTTCTGTTGATGCTCGGTATTCATGCCTGATCCGGAGTCTTGAATTATCAGCTTAAATTGGCCCGGATCGGATTCCTCTATGTATATTTCTATCTTGCCCGGTTTATCCATAGCATCAAGTGAGTTTTGAAGAATGTTTACAAGAACTTGTTCCAATTGGGAACTGTTTCCTTGTAAAACCAGTCGTGCGTCGGTAACCCGGTTTACAATTGAAACTTGTTTCTTCTTGTTCAGCATTTCAATCAGGGTGACTGCGTTTTTAACCACTTCTGCGAGATTCACCGAGGCAAACTGATTGACCTCCGTGCGCGCAAACGTACGAACCTGATTGACCAGTTCAAGCGTTTGATCAATGTACTGTTTCATCATGTTCAATTCGTTTTGTGTCATCTCATCCGGAAAACGTTTTTGCAGAACATTGGTAATACCTGCAATCACGCCGAGCGGATTGGCAATGCCATGGATCAGCATACTGGACAATAAACCCAGCGTGGAGATCTTATCCGAAACCATAGCCTGATTGAGAAAGCCCTGCAGCTTTTCATTCGCCTGCTGAAGGTCTTTATTTGCATTCATATATAACTTATTTTTCTTGGACAAAGCGTCGGCAAAACGGTACAGTTGATCGGTACGTTTTTCAACCAATTTTTCAAGGCCGTCGCGGTATTCCTGATTTTCTTTTTTCAGCAGATAAATTTCATTGGCTCGGTGTACGGCAAGCGTGAGCACATCTCCATCAATGGGCTTTGTTACATAGTCCACTGCACCCAATTTCATCGCTTCAATCACCGTTTTCATGTCCAAAACGCCGGTGACCATCATCACCATCGTCAAAGGAAACTTCTCTTTTATTATCTTAAGCACATCAACGCCGTATGCATCCGGCATATTAATATCAAGCAATACAAGCTGATAATCCCATGCCTCGAATTCCTTCTCGAGATCATGTATGTCTTCCAACGGCACAGCAGTATAACCCAGATCGGTAATAATCTCTTTCAGAATATACCGGATGCTGGATTCATCATCGATAATGAGTATTTTTTGAATTCCGGCGGGAGTCACCGTATTGCCGGTTTCCGTAACTACTTCTGCTAACATTTTTTTATTCCAAATTGAATTCTTTGATCTTGGATAATAACGTTTTGTAATCTACATCGAGCATGCGCGATACTTCACTTTTATTGCCTTCGCACAACTGCAGCGCGCGATGAATGGCTGATTTCTCGGCTTCTTTCCTGATGTCTTTCAGAGACTGGCCTGCATCCGAAGAAGCTACCGGCCCCTGGAGACTTTGGAATGAAGCCTGGGAATCAAATATCAGGTTTTCTGCGTTAATCTCGGTATCCGCCATCAGTACGGCACGGCGAATGACGTTTTTCAATTCGCGCACATTTCCCGGCCAATGATAATGAATAAGTTGTTCCAGCGCCGCTTTCTGAATATGTCCTACCTGTTTTTCTAATTCCACATTGGCCTCTCGGATAAAACGGTTGGTGAGATAAATAATATCTTCGCGCCGGTTTCGTAATGGCGGAAGATACACGGTAAATTCATTAAGCCGATAAAAAAGATCAAGCCTGAATTTTCCGCTCTTAATCGCATCTTCCAGAAGCAAATTGGTCGCGCACAGCACGCGAATGTCTATTTCGATGAGTTGCGTTCCGCCAATACGCATGATCTTCCGCTCCTGCAATGCGCGTAATAATTTTCCCTGTACTTCGATCGGAATATTTGCTATTTCATCCAGAAACAACGTGCCGTCCTGCGCCGCTTCAAATAATCCCTCCTTACGCTTATCCGCTCCCGTGAAGGCGCCCTTCTCGTAACCGAATAATTCGCTTTCGATCAGCGTCGACGGGATCGCCCCGCAATCCACAGCCACAAAAGGTTTACTCTTCCGGGTGCTCATCTCGTGAATCGCGCGCGCAATAACCTCTTTGCCGGTCCCGCTCTCCCCTTGTATCAAGACGCTGAAGTTAGTACCCGCCACGCGCTCTGCATTGGCCTGTACCTGTTTGATTTCATCACTCAATCCCATGATCTGCGCCAAATGGCTGCGGCTTTGCAACTTCGTTCGCAGCGTCTGAACTTCCGAAACCAGATTTAAGTGCTGAATCGCCCGTTCCACGCTGATCTGGAGTTCGTCGGCGGAACAAGGCTTCAAAAGATAATTAAAAGCTCCTGATCGAACCGCTTCTACGACATTACGCGTATCGCCATGCGCAGTCAGCATGATAACCTCGACCGCGGGCAGGTTTTTTTTGATCTGTTTGAGAATCGTAAGGCCGTCCATCTTATCCGGAATATTCAAGTCCAGCAAAACGACTTCCGGAAAATTATCGCTCAGTTTGTCAAAGTCATCAAAAAAATCTTCTCCGCAGGCATATTCGCGGATGTCATACGTTTCAGGATTTAGATACTGCCGGATGATATAACGCATACCGGCTTCATCGTCAATCAGAACGATACGGCTTTTTTCGGCTTTTTGTGTCATAGGATTTACGGGTTTTGAAGATAGGTATGAAGATGTAATCATATAAATATAGACCCCAATTATTGTAAATGCAAAAAATAATTCTGTCATGTCAGTTAAACATCGTTTTATCCAGCGCTTCTCGACGGGCATCTTCAGCTGTTATTAAATTCTGCCCGTAATAGTGCATTAAAGATTGATCCAGGGTTTGCATATTGCAATTTCCGCCGGTTTGAATGGCGGAGTAAATCTGATGGGTTTTATTTTCCCGTATCAGGTTGCGGATGGCCGGCGTTGCAACCAAAACTTCATCGACGGCTACTCTTCCTTTGCCGTCGGCTCGGCGCATTAGTCGCTGTGCGACAACGCCCTGTAACGTATTCGACAGCATGGTGCGAATCTGCTGCTGCTGATCGCTCGGGAATACGTCGATGATACGATCTACCGTTTCCGCAGCGCTTTTGGTATGCAGCGTTGCAAAAACAAGGTGCCCTGTTTCCGCAGCGGTGATCGCCAAGGCGATCGTTTCCAGATCGCGCATTTCGCCGACCAATATCACATCCGGATCTTCACGCAGGGCGCTACGCAGCGCATTGGCAAACGAATGCGTATGCGCGTGTAATTCACGTTGATTCACCAGGCAGTTCTTCGACGTATGAGTATATTCAATGGGATCCTCGATCGTCAAAATATGATCGTGGCGTTCCTTATTCACCAAATCAATCATTGCGGCCAGCGTAGTTGACTTGCCGCTTCCGGTTGGGCCAGTCACAACGACAAGCCCTTTTTTGAGACGGGACAGGTCGTATATGCCTTTCGGCATATTTAATTCCTCCAGAGTAAATATGCGCATGGGTATCGTTCGAAATGCCGCCGCAATACCGCGCATCTGATAGAAAAGATTAACACGAAATCGTGACAAGCCTTTGATCTCATATGCAAAATCCAGCTCGTAATTCTTTAAGAACTGTTCGCGCTGTTCCGTCGAAATAATTTTTAATAACATCGCGGTGAGATTTTCTTCACTTATCGGCTCGGTATCGAGAGTAATCAACTCACCGTGTAACCTCATGAGCGGAGTATGCTTGGACGTCAGATGTATATCTGATGCGCCGTGTTTAAATGCCTGAGTGAGATATTCGTCTAGATTTTTCATACAAACTATATACCGTTGGTGTTGAGAACATGCGGCGTAATAAATATCAACAAATCTGTTTTTTTCTTTTCTTTGCTTTTACTTGTAAACAACTTTCCAAGCAGTGGAATATCGCCGAGCAGCCATACTTTGTTTATCGTTTCCACTTCGGTCTCTTTAAGCAAACCTCCGAGTACGATCGATTCATTATTTTTAACCATCACCTGCGTCTTTGCGTAACGTCTGGAAATAATGGGCTGCTGATTGTCGCCCGATCCCGTATAGCCAATGATATCTTCGATAGTGGGTTCAATCAAAAGCGTGATCATGGAATCGGGATTGATCTTCGGCGTAACTCTGATCGTTACGTTGATATTTTTATCGGTAAAAGTGATGATGTCACCCGCAGCGCTGCGGCTGATCGTTTGGATCGGAATCGTCGTGCCAACGGAGATTTCCGCTTTTTGATTATCCATCGTTAATATTTTCGGATTGGATAACAATTTCGAGTTGGTTTGTGTTTTCAAGAAATTCAATGAAACCATCAATTTGTCAACGGTCAATTTTCCCATTATAACGTTCTGTAGTTTGTCCGCCAAGGGCATGATGGCGCTGTAATTGGTCAACGTTGCAGGATCATCCGGGTTCCGGGCGTCCACGGTGCTCCCCGTGATCGCTTGCGGTAAGCCTACGCCTACTTTCTGATCGTCACCCAGCGTCGTCTCATACATGCGAACTTCGATCATCAGTTGGTTTAATTGCAGATCAAGCTGGTTTATTATTGAATCAAATACGGTCATGCGAAAGGCCATATCGCTCACGACCAGCAGATTAGAACGTTTTTCCTCGGAAAGACCGTTGCGTGTCCGGCTCAGCGCTTCCATTTTACCTTTCTTAGTTAAAAACGGCGAGAGAGTTTCTTTCATATCCAGCGCGTCGACGTATTTCAGATCGTATACCTTCATTGTTAATGCCGTATTGCGGTCAGCCTCAATCGCTTTAACAAAAATAATGTCCTTCTCAATGTAATAATCGTAGCCGTTCGCCTTGAGGATCGTTTCCAATGCATCTTCCAGGCTCACTTCGGTAAAATGAACGGTAACCTTGCCTTTAACGTCATTGCTTGCTACCAGATTCAAATTATTCTGTTTCGACAACATACGAAGGACATTCAGTATGTCGGCATCTTTGAAGTTCATAGTCAGCTTCGACTCGGTTGAGTCCGTACCGGCCACCTGGCCCGTCACGGCAGGCGCGTATAAGAACATAATGCTTATTATTGAAACACAAATAATGCGTTTCATTAAAATAGGGTTGTTAATGATATTTTTCATATTTCACCTTACGCGCCTTCTTTTTTTAACTTATTCACCGTACTCTTCTTCCGGTAAAGTTAAAGTAAAACTAAAGTCATTTTTTTTAAGTATCACCTGCGTTGATTGTATATTTACTACTTTATAGCCGTTCATGACCTCGCCGACAGTTAGAATCTGATCGTTGATCAATGCATAGGACTTATTCCCGCTCTTTGAAATAGCCGTCAGATGCAAATTTCCAAGTTTTGGAACGAGGATGGTTTCAACCACTTTGTTAAGGTTAAATAAATTCATTTTTTCAGCTTGTTTGCGAAACGGGTCACGCCGCCAATCGGAAGAGATAAAACTCATCTGAACGGCGGGCTGCACAACAGCGGCAACCGCCGCAGATACCTGATCAACCTGAGCGCCGGCGGCCTGTTCGGCCGATTCAGACACGGCCTTTGCCGGCCGAGTCTTTGCCGTGGATAGATCATAAACAGCATACGCGGCAACGAGCGCGAGTAAAATGAATAAACGTTTTTGAGATTTACTGATCGCCGGTTGTTTCATATCCTACCTCTTAGCTGTTTGTTCGTTACGTAATGGGGAAACACGAATGCTTGCCCGCGCCTCCATTTTCAATTTGTCCGACTTCTCCTGCGCCGACATATTAAAATCGGTGAATCCAATCGTGAACGGCAGGCGATTCACATGTTCCATCATCATACCGACATCAAGAAATCGTCCTTCTAATTCAAATAGAATAGGAAGTTCAAAACTTTCACTCGGCGCTGCCCCCGATGCCCGGCTTTTGTAAAGCAATGAGTCGGTTGAAAAATTCATTGCAATGATTTTCACTTGATGTTCCGCGCATAAACTTTTTAAACGGCTCATGGCTGAAGTAATACTATCCGGAGCAACAATACGCTTTTGCAGGTTTTCAACGGTCAAGCGGGATTCGTTTCTAAGGTTCCGCATAACGGGGATTTGGCGAATACGTAGTATTGATGCGTTAATTTCCCGTTCGGTCCCTGCCATACTCGTATTCGCCTGATCGATTCTCATTTTCATCGGTAGGAACCCAAAAAGGAAATATCCCGTTATAAGCGCCGCCGTAAAGGCGAGAAGGATCCAGAATTTAGTTTGACTTTTCATAACTGACTCAATTTATTTTTTTTCGGCAATTAATACGAATGACAACGACCCATCTATCTCGTCACGCTGCTTTTCCTTGAGTTGTACACCGGCAAAAAAGCCCGTTTTTTCAATTGCGCTGAGAAAATTGAGGAGATGAACATCTGCGTAAAAAACATCTTTATAAACGACGCCTTTGATACGTAATTCTTTTCCGTCGTTAGTAGAATTGTTAGGCTGCGAGCCATTGGATTTCATAGCCTGATTGGTCGCGGCACGGCGTAATTCAATTTCACTGTATGCGTTACCCCAGCTGAGTTGCTCGATCGCAATAGCCTCCGGAGTAATGCCGCTCACCCATTTAAGTATGCCGAGCGCAGACGAATCGACTCGCGTTTCTTCCGATATTTTAGCCGCGGTTACATTTAGAGTATTTCTTTCGTTCTGTAACTTCTCATATTCGCTGTTTTCATTTTGCACACGATTCAACGAAGTATTCAGAATAGAGAGAACTTGTTCCATATTTTTATGCTTTTTATTCAAAAATAATAGCGATCCAACCAGTATCCCCAGCAATATGAGCAGCGCGGAAAAAGTTTTGGAATAGGCATTGCGAAATGTCAGCTCCTTCTTTTGCTTTGGCGGCAAAAAATTAAGATCTTTTCCTGCGCTCATGGCTGCGCCTATCGTGTCCATGGAAATCGCCGATAGGTTTTCTTCCATGGTTGAGGGCAATGCGATAGCCTGGTTAAGACGGAGCGGATGAATAGGCTGTCCGATGGCCGATTCCAAAAACGGTTTAAGCCGTTTTAAGCGAATGGAGTTACCCGTAAAATATACGTTATCATACGCAGTCACCTTAAAATTTTCTTTATAATAATCAAGTGACATAAGGATCTCTGAGGCAAGTTTTTCAGCAACGGGCCGCATCATAACGGCAATTTCCGAATACGGGATGCCTTGTGGCGTAGTTCCGCTAAGCGGTTCAAACGGCAGTCCTATATCTTTTTTGATCGATTCCGCCTCATCCCAGGAAAGCAAATAGGATATATCGTCGACAAAGATCGTCTGCATAAGCGCTTTGGTGAAGTGATTACCGCCTACGGGCAACTCGCGGGCAAATTGCAAAGTATTATTTCTGTAAAATGTTAAGTGGCTGGATTCAAAACCAACATCGATCAAAAGGCTGTTGCCCTCTTGATCAGGAATCTGTTTCATGAAATTCCATTGTGCGATTGGCCGTATCGTCAATTTGGAAGGCAGCGCCTTCGCACGCTCCGCTATTTCCAGGTTGCTTTTGATCAACTCTTCTTTGACGGCGATCACCAGAACGTAAAACTCATTTGCGTTCGGCGATTGATCTTCATCTAAGATGATGTAATGCAAAACGGTCGGCGCGTCATTAAAAAAGTGCAGTTCTTTTTTGTTTTTCCACAGTAACGCTTCGTGAATTTCTTTTTTGGAAACTTTAGGCATACGAAGCAGCCGCAGGTTTACATCCGATCCGCCTATAATAGATGTAATGGGCGTATTGTTAGCTTTAAGTTTTTGCAGCACTTGTTTTACTAACTGCGCCATGATCAAGATATCGCTCTTATGACTCTCCTCTACTACAACCTCTTCCAGTTGAACAACCTCATGCTTGCTGCCCCATGATTTAACTTTTGCTGCCCGTATAATCCCGGGATTGATCTCAATTCCTATAGTCGATTTTGCAAATAGTTTTTCCCACCAGTGCAAACGTTTAGCATTCATGGAGCCGGAATCAACGCCGGCCCATAAGTCAACATCTTCGGGAGCGGATCCTACCCGATCTTTCGCCGATTCGATTGAATCTTGTTTTAAAATTACCGATTCATGATCGGCTATAAAATGTTCCAACGCATTTTCAGAGGGCTCTGATATTGGGTTTTCTTGAACGGTTTCATCCGTGAGAGATTCTTTCGATTCTTTCGATCCTTTCGACTGCGACTGAATGATCCCCATCAATAACATGCTGGCCGGATTTTCCGATTCTTCGATGATGTTGTCTTTGTCGTTAAACATGAGACACCTCTTTGCGGCGCATATTGCGCGTGAGTACATCTTCGTCTATGATACCCAATTGCTCGCTTATTTTTGAGAGGTAAGCCTGATGGCATAGATTGATCGCTTTACGCGGGAACCCATGGCTGTAGGCATAAATTTGTTTCAGCGCACTTTTTGTGAATACACGGTACATATCTTCATATCCCGATCGCTTCAAGCGATGGCCGATCATGTGGAACAATTCTTCCTCGTTAAACGGCTGCAGGACGTAGGCGGCGGCTATACGATCCATGAAATTGGGCATAGAACGAACTTTATCGGCAAATTCCATTTGCGCCAAAATGACCACTTGTATCAGCTTGCTTTCGTTGGTCTCGTAGTTCAATAGACTTCGAATGATCTCCATCATCGGCTCATTTAGTTTTTGACCTTCATCGATGATCAAAACCGGAATTTTCTTTTCGTTTACGCCTTTGAAATAGAGAAAACTTTGCAGCGCTTCTTTATATTCCAATACCGATTGCGCTTTGGTTTTTATTTCAAATAACCGGCTCAAATGGGCCAGGAATTCAAGTTCATCAACAAACTGCGGATCGAGGATCAAACGGAATATATAATCCGGTTTATCCTGAAACAGTCGCATCAATATTCGTCCAACGGTGGTCTTCCCGGTTCCGACATCGCCCAACACTACACTCAATCCTGAACGCAAGCGTATGGATGATTCCAGCGTTTGCAGGCAGGCAACGTGTTGGCCTGAAAAGTAAAACAACTGTGGGTCCGGCGACATGGAAAACGGGTTCTTTTTAGGAACGTTCACTTCGATTTTCTCATTGGATGGGTACATGATCTTATTCCTTTTTAATCGGCGCCGACGGCCATGACGCAGTTACGCCCATATTCTTTTGCTTTATATAATCCCGCATCGGCTTTTTCAATCAGTTGTTTGACCTGTGCGGAATCGTCGGGAAATGTCGATACGCCCATGCTGACGGTTAAATTGCCGAGCGGTTGTTTGTCCTGATTTTCAAAGTACGTTTCTTCAACTTTTTTTCTTAACTTTTCCGCGATCATTAATGCTTGTATCTTACTGGTTTCCGGAAGAATCAACGCAAATTCCTCCCCGCCGTACCGGCATTCCATGTCGCAAATTCGCGTCGTCTCACGGAAGAGTGCGGCAACTTTTTTTAGCACATCATCGCCGGCCTGATGTCCGTTGTTGTCGTTATATTTTTTAAAATGATCGACGTCCAAAAGGATCAGCGACATCTTGAGAAAATGCCGCGCGGATCGCTGTAATTCGCGATCCAGTTCGTCATTAAAGAAACGGCGATTGTACAATCCGGTCAAGCCGTCCGTGATAGCCTGCTGTTTAAAATTTCTATAATTTTCATGGAGAAAATTATATACGTCCACATGTCCCAATGTCAACCCCAGCGCATAGGCATATCGCTGTAAAAGGTCTTTACTTTCCATAAGGCGTTTTTTACTTTTATGTCCCACCATAAGGATTGCGCTGGTTTGAGTCTTACCTTGATAATTTTCGATCATTTCTTCTGGATTATCTAAGCTTACAATCGGTATGAGAAAAAGCACTTCAGAATCTAGTATCTCGCGAAGCTGATGAATATGCGAGAGGTTGTGATTATCGATTTGAGAGGGGCCTTCCATGTCGTCGACCAGAAAATAGCTTTTGCGATGATTCAGTAGATCGCTGTACGGACGCTTATCGGTTCGAATATCCAGGCTATTTAGCGAATCGAGCGTCGCGTTGGACCAAGAGATGGGAACCAACTTATTTTGCGCCTTGTCGTAAATCCAAAGAACGGCGCTGTTAAAATTAAGTTCTTCGCAAAGCGAGGACGTGACGGTCTTAAGCAGCACTTTGCGATCGGTTATGGTAAAAAGATTCTGCGTAACGTTGTTCAGTTTGATCAGCATCTGGCTGTAATTTCGTTCCTGCTGTATGACCTGCCTGAACCACTGGTTTTCTTTTTCCAGCGCGATATTCTCTTCGACAAATTTACGCATGGTCATTTGCGTTTTTTCAAAGACCGTCTGCTCTATATATTTGACTTCGGTATTCAGTGAATCTTTATCGAATATTTTTAAGCGTCCGATAGCTGTAATGGCATGAATAAAGCTTGATACACGGTTTTTGAGTTTACGCGATATGAAAGATAATTTATTTTTCAGGGTTTCTTTAAGATCGTCTTGGTGAACCCTTATGTAATTCCCCGGAATAGTTGTTGTTCCTTTCACGTCGGCGGCTAATACTTCATTCTGAATTTTAGCCATTTCCCAAATTAGCCGGAACGTTGTAAAAAATCTTTTCATGATTTTATTTCAATTAAAATTGTTTCCAATTACGCCAGAATGTGATATACGGCAATCCGCTGACGGCGTAAAGTGAGAGGAATTTTTTGATATACGACGCGCGATAATAGATATTGATCTTGTTTATGTTTCCATTTCCTTCAATATTAGTTCCTCCAAAAATTCCGCCGTATACCGATTCTTTATTATCGAGGTCGACTTGTTGAACAACGGATACAGGGCTGGGTAGATAAAGAACGCCATCCAGCTTTTGACTGTTTTTTAGGACGACGTCTCCGGTGACAACAATAATACCGAATATTTGACCGCTGTTCTTAACTTCCAAATCGCCTTCAATGTAAACCACATTGGGCGTATCGCTCGGAATCCCATCGGGGCGTGGATGATAGAAATTGGCATCCGATCCGGTTGGATAGGAAGCGCCATTGCTGACAGAAAGACTAGAACTAAAATAATGTCCCTGCGCAATCGCCATTTGTTTCATTTTGTTCAAATCCATTTCAGGAAGTTCGGTTGCATGATCGTAAGCAAGTGAAGGATTGGGATTGCCGGCCGAATCATTGATCGTCACATCGTTGAGATTCCCGCTGATATACACGGCATAGCCTGAAATATCGCTTAAACGTATTCTGTAAGTCTGACGAGAGGAGGCATTTCCTGATGTGGCAAGAACCCTTACCTGCAGAGTATCTTTTAGATAAGCATAAATGGTACTGTCTTCAACATTGATCGTGGCTGTTCCGTTAGCAATCGTCTGATTACCTGCGCTCCAATGCCAGTTGCTAGTATTCAAAGATTTTTTGACTGCATAATCAATGGCAGATTGAGCGGTGTAGAACGATCTTGCTGTCTGTGCATCAAGCGCAATCATCTTGGAATTATTTTGAACAAAGTTAACCATGACCAGGCCGGCCAAGGTGAGCGTCGTTACAAAAAAAATCACGGCTATCAGGGTCGATCCTTTTTCATTCTTAATATATTTGCTTGAATTTTTCATAATTATCTAAGCGCAGTTTTTTATTCTACCTATGGTGAACGCAATCACTATGCCGTGATTATGGCATAAAATCCACAATTTTACCGCTGTAAATTATGTACTTAGATATAGCGCTTTGATGAGTCTTTAGGGGTTATACCTATACTTATGGGTAATTTCCACAGCAGGTGAAAGGAAGGCGGTTTTAGCGCATGTTCCGTAAAAGGATGTAATTGTCTTTTGAAAACGAATAACCTTGATAGGCTATAGTAAAAACATAGCGGATCTTGGCGATTTGATTGGTGGGAGATGCCGAAGTCCACGTAGTACCGTCCCATTTATAATAGCTGAAGGCAAAACTTGAGATGCCGCTTGCATAGGCGACGGTATTTTTTTTTATTTGTTGAGACGAGTAAACAAGGTCGATCACAGTGTTGGATGTATTAGTAAACTTGAATTGTGTAGAAGTAGCGATGATAACGCTAGCGTTGTTTTTTACATTCTTCGCTTCGCGTTCAATTAACTCTGAAGCGGAATGAGCATTTTGAACGGCAGTAGAAGAGCGAAGTACATTGACATAAATATCGGTCGATTTTACAAAAACATAATACGCGCCAACGAAAATAACGCTCGCCAAACTGATGTAGGTCAGAAGTTCGATGATCGTAAAGCCGAATTCGTTACCGCTGCTATTTTTGACTGATTTTAATTTCATATAGCTAATATCGTGTAAGCCAACACTTGAGTTGAACGTTTGGCATTAGATTGTGACTAACCGTTACGACCGCCTCAGCATAGGATACGCCGGAAAAGTACTTACCGGCAGTATCGATAAGCACAGTGCGAACATATCCGTTGGAAATCGATTCCGAAGGATATCGCCCTGAAGTCGTAACCCACGAATACCCTCTGGTCGCTGATAATTTGTCCGTTACAATTTCCTCCAATTTTTGATTACACAGCATTATAGCCTTGGTTTCGATCTCGTAGACGGAACTGTTGATAAAAATGTACGAATACAACTGAAGCAGTGCCGGCAAAGCAATCCCTATAAAAAGCACCGTCGTGATCAATTCTATCATAGACGAGCCTCGTTCGCTTGAACATATTGAATTCTTTGCCGCCATATCATTTCTTCCCCATGTGGCCCATCATATCCCACATCGGCAGGAATATAGACAGGGCAATAAATAAGACCAGACCGCCCAACAGCACTGTGATCATAGGTTCGATCAGCGTAGTTAGATTTTTTACAGTATAATCAACTTCGGCATCATAATATTCGGCAATGTTTTCCATCATGCTGTCGAGGGCGCCCGACTTCTCCCCGATGGAAATCATCTGCACAACGATGGGCGGAAAGATCACGCTTTTTTTTAACGGCTGCGCCAGCCCCTGCCCGTCTTTCACTCCGTTGATAGCCTTGTAGATCTCGTCCGCAACGATAATATTTCCGATGGTCTGCGCAATGATCGTCAGCGTTTGTAAGATCGGCAAACCGCTTCGGTTCAGGGTTTCAAATGTTTTCGCAAAACGCGAAATGTAGGTTTTGACATTGAGTATCCCGAAAACGGGCAGATGAAGTTTTCGCTCGTCCCAGAATCTCTTACCCGCAGGAGTTTTAACAAATGCACGAACTCCAAAATATAGCATCGTCAAAGCGGGAATAACAATCATCCAATATTCCGTGATGGCCGTGTTAATTCCAATCAAGATCCGCGTCGGTAGCGGTAATTCCACTTTCATTTTTTGAAAAATGCTGACGAATTTCGGTACGACGGCTAGAATCAATACGACGAAGGCAACGGAAATGCCAAAAAGAACGATAATGGGATAGCGAGTCGCTTTTTTAATATTTGTTCTGATCTCAAGATCATGAGCCAAAAAGGAAACCAGGCGTTCCAAGACTTCTTCCAATACTCCGCCTGCTTCGCCGACACGAATCATGTCAACGTAGAGATCGGAAAAAGCACCAGAATGTGGACGCAATGCATCGCACAAAGGCTTTCCGCTTTGAATATCGGCCGAGACCTGTTTCAAAATTTCTTTCATCGTTTCCGAACCGGCTTGCTCTTCCAACGCCGCGAGGCACGACACCAAGGGGACGCCCGCCTTGAAAAGCGTCGCAAATTGTTTTGTAAAAACAATGACTTCTTTTGGGTCTACTTTTTTCTTTTTTAACTTACCTGAAAAAAGCCCCGCTTTCTTTTCTGTGATCTGCAAAGGCAGATAATTCAACCTGTCAAGGTGTTCTGTTACGAATCCGATATTTGGAGCGTCGATGACGTCGACCACGACCTGTCCTGCATTATTGATCGCCCGAAAATTGAATTGTGACATGACATTCTCCTCTAATCTATCGTAGTAACGCGTAAAACCTCTTCGACGGTAGTCAAACCCTGCAATACTTTGGAAATACCGTCTTGTCTCAAGGTTCGCATCCCGTTTTCGATTGCGGCTTCTTTTATTTTGCCTGAAGAGGCGCGCTCCATGGTCAATTTCTTAATGTCTTCATTGACCATGAGTAATTCGTAAATGGCAAGGCGTCCTTTGTACCCTTTATTATTACAATGTGAACAGCCCTTCGTTCGGTAGAACGATTGCGATACGCTGGTTTTGATATTCACGGATTTCAATAAACTATCATCCGGAGTAAATTTTTCTTTGCACTTTGGACATAATTTTCTAACCAACCGTTGAGCCAGAACGCCGGATACTGCTGACGCAGTCAAAAAAGGCTCAATGCCCATATCGGTCAACCGATTAATAGCGCTGGGCGCATCGTTAGTATGAAGCGTCGAAAATACGAGATGTCCCGTCAGCGCCGATTCAACGGCTATATGCGCGGTTTCTTTATCGCGAATTTCACCGACCATAATCACATCAGGATCTTGGCGCAAAATCGACCTTAAGCCGGCGGCAAAGGTTAATCCTATCTTCGAATTGATCTGGCATTGACGGATCAGATCCAACCGGTATTCAATCGGATCCTCTACAGTAATGATGTTCTTGTCCACAGAATTGATTGAACTTAACGCAGAATACAGCGTGGTAGTTTTGCCGCTTCCAGTCGGCCCGGTCACCAGGATGATACCGTTTGGGCGGCGGATCAGTTCTTCGAAAAACATCATCGTATTTTTATCAAACCCTAGATCCTGCATGCCGACCAGAACCGATCCCTTATCCAAAATTCTCATAACAATATTCTCGCCGTTAATCGTTGGAAACGACGAGATTCGAAAATCAATGGTTCGGTTCCCTATTCGCGTTTGAAACCTTCCGTCCTGGGGTAATCTTTTTTCCGCTATATCCAATCCCGACATGATCTTGAATCGCGACAACAGCGCCGATTGTAAATGTTTGTCAAGCACAAACGACTCTTTCATGATTCCGTCGATGCGAAAACGCACCAATAAATTTTTGTCTTCAGGTTCAATGTGAATGTCGCTCGCACCTTCCTTAAAAGCAGCCGAGATAATGACATTCGAAAGGCGAATGATGGGTGTGTCCTGGGCCGCTTCTTCCATTTCCTCGCGGGACTGAGCTTTTTCCTCAATTGAGACCATCTCAATGTCAAGTTGATAGTCCTTGACCGCATCACGCACCTCGTTTTGATACGCTTCAGATGAACCCTTGAACACCCTGTTAAACGTTTCCTGAAGATCTTGCTCGGAGCAGAGCATCGGAGAAATATTCAACTTCGTTTGTGATCGTAATTCATCGATGGCTTCTAAATTTCGTGGATCGACCATGGCAACAGTGAGTTCATCCCCGATCTTGAAGAGTGGAAAAATTTGTTTACTTCTCAGGAATGACTCCGGCAGTAATCCGACAACGAGCGGATCGTATTCAAATGTGGCAAGATCAATAGTAGGTAAGGCAAGATGATCGGAAAGAATCTGGAGCAGATCGGAATCTTTGACCATTTTTTTTTCCGCAATGATCTTTCCGAGTTTTTTTCCATTTTTCAACTGGTGGGAGAGTATCTCGGACAATTGCGCTTCCGTCACAAGTTTATTGGCTAGAAGTAACTCGCCTAATTTAGGCTGTGCTTGCATAGGGTCCTATCTTAGATTTATACGGCATCGGCGGCAAAGACCTGATGCTTTTGAGGAACCGACACTTCAGGTTGAATGATCTTTAATAATTCATATATCTTCTTCATAAGCGCACCCGAATCATACGGTTTATACATGTATGCGTCCGCGCCCATTTCTAATCCGGTAACACGGTCAATTTCGCGTGCACGGGACGTCAGCATGATAACCGGAATATGCCTGTACTTTTCATCAAATTTCAGCAAACGGCAAATCTTAAAGCCGTCTAATTTCGGTAGAAGTACATCGAGTAAGATCAGATCCGGATTATGGGTCCGGGCTTTCTGCAAAGCATCAATGCCGTCGAAACTTGCCAAAACATCAAATCCGGCCGATTTAAGGCGTAGGCTGAGCATCTCTACCATGTTGGGATAATCGTCAACGACCATAATTTTATGAGTTTTCATGATGACGCGCCTTTTTACGTTTTGGAAGTGTTATAGTAAATCTACTGCCCCGGCCATACTCACTTTGAACTTTTATTTTTCCATGATGCAATTTGATAATTTCTTTCACAATACTTAAGCCAAGCCCGCTCCCCTTTTCCCGATTCTCGATGTGTTCCGGGTAATTGAGCTGTGCAAATCTTTGAAATAATTTCTTAATATCGGATTTGGAAATTCCAAAACCCCGATCGGTAACGGTAATTTCAATACTTCCGGTTTTTGATATAGCGCCGATTTCGACAGAACTTGAAGTCGGAGAATATTTTACGGCATTATCGAGTAGATTAATCAGCACCTGTTTCATACGGTCCTGGTCGGCATATAAATCAAAGATAGGGTGCGGAATGTTTTCAAATATGGTGATGTTTTTTTCAGCCGCTCTTTTTTCGTTCGATGCAATGACGGATTTAATTAAAGGATGAATATCAATTGCGCTACGTTGAATGCGGATTTTGCCGGCATCCAGCCGATTAATATCCAGCAGATCATTTACTAGGCGCGACAATCTATTCACTTCTTCATACACGACGCCAATACACTGTTTCTGAACAGGATTTAATACGCCGATACTCTCCTCCAAAATCAGCCCTAAGCCTTCTTTCATGGGTGTCAGCGGATTAAACAATTCATGCGCCACAATGGACAAAAACTCTGCTTTTTCATGAGCCTCGTTCCATTGTTTGGATACGTCGCGAAGCAGGCACATAGTTCCAATTGGAATATTGCGGTCCAAATAGAGCATCTTTATTTCAACTTCACACACAACGGTTCGTTTGTTCAAAAAGAGCGTTTCTTTTAGATGACCTTTTTTAGTAAGTTTTACCCGATTGACGAGTTCCTCAAGATCGATCTTTGACGAACGAGTCAACTCACCCAAAGTCATTTCCGAAGACGCATCAAAGGCCCCGTGAAAACCCAGCAGTTTTGATGCGTTTTGATTCAATACTCGAATTCGATCAACGAGATCAACCAACACAATACCGTCACTGACATTTTCAATGACGGTGTCGTATTCGTTATTCCATAATCGGTGCAGCATTGAATCCGTCTCGGACATGCGCTCGCAAGACATATGTTCGAATGATTTTTCCATTGGTACCATCATGGTTGGAGAAGTTTCGTTTTCCATAACCGCGTTAATAGATCTGAGAAGTTGTAAGGTTGCCATATTAAATTTTCCTGCATCTAGTGTCCGATAACAAGATCAAAATACCAGTGAATCATCTCATGTCCATAAAAAATGCATAGGAGTACGGATACCATCATAAACGGAGCCATTGGAATTTCACTCCCGCGTTGAACCTTTCGGATCGCAATTCCAATCCAGCCTATCACGGTCATGAGCAGAAATGAAACAAACAGGGTAAGGATCAACACTTTCCATCCCAGAAATACGCCAAGCAATGCGGCGAGTTTTATGTCGCCCCCGCCCATAGCATCTTTTTTATAAAACAGTCGTCCAATGATCGCAATGATAAACATGCCTAAGCCGCCCGCTAAAAATCCGATGGCGCCATCTATAAGTTGATACTTCCCTTCTAATCCGGTGAAAAGAAATGCGAACGGAAAGCCGAAAAGGATAATTCGGTCCGGAATGATGTGATATTCATAATCAATACGGGCGATCGTGAGCATCATGAGAGTAACGAAAGATATTTTATAAAACAGAATTCCGTAACCAAATTGTCCATACATAAAACACAGAATTAACGCAGACCCGATTTCTATCAAGGGATAGACCAATGAAATCTTTGTACTACAATGCTCGCAACGGCCTTTCTGAATGAGATAGCCCCACAGCGGAATATTATGATACCATCGGATCGCATGGCCGCACGCGGGGCAGTGAGAACCCGGGAACCACAACGATTGGCCAAGCGGAACGCGATAGATCACAACATTCAAAAAACTTCCGATCATTAATCCGATCAGTCCGATGATAAAATAGGGATAGGTTTCCACTTTTATTCCTCTTTTGTTTTACGTTCGTGCTTTTCCATTTTCTGCGTAAATGCGATTAACGCCCATGGCCGCGAGAAACATCGCCACATCCAGATTGTTACTCTTCATACTTACCAAGGTAATGATCAGCATCTGAGCTCCAATGAAGACTTTCTGAGAAACCGCTTGAAGCGGTACATCAAAGTAAACGGAACCGGATGATTTTTCATTTTTGATATAACGTTCCAGATGCTTGTAAAAAAATCTGACAAACTCCGACTGATTCCCTGTTGCTGACTGCTCCAAATCTGAAATGGCCGAAATAGGCATTCCATTTTCCGTTGTAACAATTATGGAAAATAAGCCGAATTTTATGATTAATTTTTTGAGAAAATGTTCCAATGCCCGGTCATGCTCCATTTCACGCTCCGTGCGCCGATCAAACACTTTGGTGATCGCCCGGATTTGTTCTTTCAGTTTGCGGCTCGCGCACGCAGGATTGGAATGTAGGCAATAATTGGCTCTGCATGCCGAAAGGGGCTCTCCGCACATTTGACGGCGATGATAATTCGCCGTCGGCTCCATGTGAGCGGTGATGAATTCCCGCGCTAATTTTTTTTGCAAGGCGCCCTCGGCAAATTCAATGGCTTCGTTCCATAAAAAAATTTCCAATTCGATTAATTGTTCCGGTATAAGCGTGCTAATGAGAGAATCAATATAATTCCAATCAGAAATATTTTTTCGAATCTTTTTCTTTAACTCGCGGTTCAAACTTTCTTTCGATGATGACGATCGGGAAAACGTATTGTCCAATGCCGATGATAATTCAATATCTATACCCCCGTTCAATACCATGGTCTCTTCGACGTTTTCTTTTGAGTTAAACATATCAGAACTCCCCGGTAGAAAAAGTGACAAAAGGCTCCCATTGGTTATGAGAGCCTTTTTTCTGATTAATTATGAGCCGCAACAGAACAAGTGACGAGGCCCGTCGTCGAAGAATAGGTATAGGTACCGGCAGAAGGGCAGGTAGGAGCAGCGCCGCTGGTAAATGAAGCAGCCATGGCGGCTAAATCGGCCGGGAATGCCGCTGTGCCGGTCGTGAGAACGGATTGTGCATAAGCAATGCTTGCAGCCGCTTTGATAGCGCCCATATTCGATTTGCAAGCGCCGGCTTCGGCTTGATCCGTCAGATCAAAATACTTAGGAACAGCTACTGCCGCCAAAATTCCTAAGATTACTATCACCGTAACTAATTCCATTAAGGTGAAGCCTTTTTGACTTGTGAGAGATTTCATAATTCCTCCGTTAGGGTTATTAAAACATGTTGACTGTTGCCTTCTTTTTGTTTCAATATCCGTGCCGTTTTGCCAATAGGTTATTTTATAGTGGGTTAACAGAATCATACGATCAATGTAATATGGCTAATTCACCCACCTATGGACTTGATACACAACTAAAAACTGTTAAGTAAAATAGTGGCGGCAAATGGACTCTAGTGTATCAATTATAGATTTAAAGAAGAAGATTACGGAAGCAGAAAGGATTTGGACAATTTAGATGAGATGTGGGGCAAGAACATGATCCCGTCGGAACGCTATAAACGATGCGGCTGGATTTGTATTATGAGAGATTTTCGGCGGCGATAAAGAAGAAGTTTCTTGATTCGATATTATCTGAAAAGTTGATCAACGAAAATAAGAAGTATCGAACCAATGGAAATAATGAAGTTGCGGCTCTACTAGAGGGAAATTTGAATTTAGTGGACTCTTCTTATTCAATATCGAACCTTCTCATAGGTTTTAAGGCTTTATGCATAAAATTGAGCCAACTGTCGTCTGTAGTTGATAAAAGCCCTTAGAACTTATCACTTCAAGTCCGTGAATTGATTTGGCCACAAGACTTTTCTTTTGGATTCCCAACGTATCTTCCCCATTATCATTTCAACGAGATAGCGGGGCATGCTCATGTCTTCGGCCTCAATGTTTTTCTTGAACAATGACCATATTTTGGCCTCATTTCCTCGAAGCTTAGTTAGAGCAACTTCTTTCTCGCCTATTAACCATAGACCTGTTCTCTTCTTCTTGACTGATTCTACCTCAATGGTGATCGGTTCGCCTTCGTCAACAGAATCACCGGCATTCCATCTTGCATCAAATATCGGCCAAAAGATGAAATGGTATACGGAACGGCCAAAGCGGTTGTCAAAGACGCTTAATTCCGCTCTATAGAGAATCGTTCTTTCGCCATTAGACTCAAGAGCTACTCCCGACTTTTCATACTGTACCAACATTTCACGAATACGCTTTTCTTCCTTCATGCGCAGGACATGAGTTTCCTCATCATGATAGAGGTCAACAATAGTATCCACAATTCCGTATACACCCTGAATACTCATATGACCTAAAGCCATCTGGAAATTCACGGGATGAAAGTAACCATTTCTGAGTTTGCGAAGCGCATGAACATTATGTTTTGCCTTAACAAAAAGGTTTTTCGCTAAGGCCCAATCGATCAGTTTTTCCAAAGTCATGTTTCGTTTAGTATTTCCCATCAATTGTTTGTGCCTTGCATGGAGGGCCAACTCAAACGTGAGCAAAGCTTCGCGGTATGCAACATCGAATAATTGATTTTCGAAGTAAGCTAACTGAAGTAGTTTATGGATAAAATTAAGACGTTCCTGAACAGATTCAGGTAGTTCAATCGGGATTAGAAACGGCTTGGAGATATTATTATTGAATTCTTCAACAGTAAGATGCCACCAGGCTTTAGCTGGCACCAGTTTAATGCTATCATTCACAAAAAATCTCCAAATATACTCTTTACATTACATTCTGCGGCAATTTCATTAATTCAGTTTAATATCATTTTTTCTCTCCACTGTATTCTTCATAACTTATAATATCCGTCTCATCCGATTCACAAGACGGACATTCTTTATTCGTTACTCCATCTACAAGCGCCCAGAATGGAATGAAAGTGTTTGCGGAACTCTTTTGTTTTTTGAACTTACATCCGCACTTTCTGCATCGATAATACCAACTGCTCATAAAAACTCCTGTTCTCTATTAATGATAATTGAGCTCCTTTGCGGTTTATGAGCTTGCCATGACCTCTAAATTTTCAGTTACGCTCACTTTTAGTCAGAGTTCACACCAACTCCCCCTTAAACGCTCTCTGCATCAGGCTCTGAAACAAATTCTCCAATTCCTGCTCCGATGTGCGCTGCTTCGTGCGCATGGATTCAACTTTCTCTACCAGCGCGGCGAATTTTAGTTGTAAGGAGATAGGTGGGCAATAAATCAGTAAATTGCTTATATCCTTGATATACATTGCTTGCTGTGCTGATGCTGATGACACTGCTACAAGCCTGTGCAAAAAGCCACTGTTTCGAAAAAGATATTGAAGAAATTCAGAACGGACTTTTTTCGGTTTCACAAGAATTACACTACCCATTAAGCAAAACTGTCTAGTATTACCAACTCGTGTGCATCTGCCAATCGTTGCTCCCCTGCTAACGACAAGTAAATCGCCGTTCTCCGGCTTGCATTTCCTTGTGAATTTATCAAAATCAGCGGCGCTTACAAATTGATTGCGCGTAAAATCTATTCCCCATTCACGAACATCCGTAGCAGTAATAATATGTAATCCTTCCTTTGTAAGTGGTGGATTGAGATGTTCACCATCCGTAATTTTCTCAGAAGCCTCGGATAATAGTAATTTCTCCCACCCCTTCGGATTCGTAACGGGGTCGCCGAACATTTCGAGGAAGGCGGACTGAAGAAATTTTTCTGTGAGTTCGATTGTTTGGCGGCGCTTTTCACGGGCGGAGTCAGCTTTCTCAAGTATCGCGGCGATGCGCTTCTGGATGGGAAGAGGAGGAAGTGGGATTTGGATATTGCTTAATGTCTCGCGACCAATAGCTTGAAATGTTGAACCAGTTCCTTTTGATTCAATTAACTCTGCAATACTCCTTAAGTAAAAAAGAACATACTTATTGTCTGAAATTCCATATTTTGATCTAATTGCTGCGAGCCCTCGTCCAATACAGGCCTCAGAATTACACAAGTTGGTGGGGCCGACAGGCGCACGCACAGAAATAAGAATGTCATTTGGCTGAGCAATTTTCTGAGGTTTGTTGCACCATTTTCTTGGAACAGGATAAAGAGACCCAAAGTCTGTTTTGCCCTGATAAAACGGTAAGCCTTCTCCATCATCATTATAAGTATCTGACGGGGGCGATTGCCCCATTATGATTTCACAAGCATCTGAAAGACTCTGAATACTCACTTCATCATCCCCCGAATTTCTTCCACATCCTTCTCAATCCCCTTCTCCAATTCCAAAATCTTATTCATGATCACATCCGGCTTTTCGTATTCGATTTCCGTGTGCACGATCTCTTTGTATCGTGAAATGGAAAGGTCGTATTTGTTTGAACGAATGTCTGTAACCGGCACGAGAAACGATTTCTTAGATGCTTTCTTCTTTTCCCATTGTTTGATGATGTCGGGAATATCATTCGCCTCGACGCGCTGGCGTTTATCGTCGAGAGAGAAGCCGTCGGCTTCCATATCGTAAAACCAGACGTTTTTCGTTGTGCCGCCTTTCTGGAATATCAGCACCGCCGTGGAAACGCCCGCATACGGCTTGAATACGCCCGAAGGCATGGAGATCACCCCTTCCAGGCCGCATTGATCCACGACGATCTTACGGATCGCCACATGCGCGTTACTCGTTCCGAATAGCACGCCGTCGGGCACGATCACGCCCGCCCTGCCGCCGTTTTTCAGCAGGCCGTAGATCAATTCGATAAAAAGCAGTTCCGTCTTGGTCGTGCCGGTCGTAAAACGTTCATTGATGTCGCTTTTGTCAATCGAGCCTTTGAATGGCGGATTGGCCAGGATGACGTCGTATTCCGATTTTTCGGTAAAAGCCTTCGACATGGTATCGGTGTAAAGGCACCTGGGATTGTCAATGCCGTGCAGCATCAGGTTCATCGCCCCGATACGCACCATCGTGGAATCGAAATCGTATCCGGTCAGGGCGCGGCTTTTCAGAAATTGCATCAGCTTCTTATCCGCGATCTTATCGCCGATCAGGTGATGCGCTTTGCCGTCTTCGTCGCGCTCGATCAGGTCGGGGGTCGTGTTTTCTTCGAGAATATGTTCGTATGCCGCGACGAGAAAGCCGCCCGTGCCGCAGGCCGGATCGCAGATGCGCTGATCGATCTTCGGATCGACGAGTTTCGTGATCATGCGAATGATATGCCGAGGTGTGCGGAATTGGCCGTTCTTGCCGGAGGTGGTGAGCTGGCTCAACAAATACTCATACAGATCGCCCTGCACGTCCACGTTTTGTTCCGAAATGTGCATGTCGTCGATGATCTTGACCGCTTCCTGCAAGAGCGACGCTTTCGGAATGACAAACACCGCGTCTTCCATGTGCTGTGTGAATGTGCTCGCCTCCCCGCCCACTTCCCGCAGGAAATCGAACACTTTATCGCGCACATGTTTCAGCATTTGATCGCCTGGCAATTGGCTCCAGTGCGACCATTTGCAGTCTTTGTAACTAAAGTTCTTTATATCCTTGGGAGCACGACCTTTATCAGAAAAGAGCGATGTGAAGGCCTGCCCGCGGCGCTTCGCCGCGGCTGCGCGGGCATTGTCCATGTCTTCCAGTCTTTTCAGAAAGATCAGATACGACATTTGTTCAATGGCCGTGAGCGGATTGGAAATTCCGCCGGACCAGAATTTGTCCCATAGGGAGTCGATTTTTGAGCGAAGATCGGGATTTGTTAACATGATCCTTTAAATTGTTAAGATGTCACGTTGAGCGCGAAGCAGTCGAAGGGTGTCCCAGAGTGAATCTACTTTACTATTTAAGTCATGCTTTGTGAACCTAATTTCGGCTTATAATTCTAATGAGATTCGTATTAGAGATTTAAACGAAAGTCTTCCGTTATTCCATTCATTTTCTAAATGGTCAATAATTTTAAGTGGATCGACAGTTTGCATTTCAAGTTCGCAATTCACTCCAGTCAAATTCGCTGCCTTCACAAACATCTCTTGAAGACACCTATAAATTTGGTTCCTGACATGCAACTGTGTTTTCTTAAATCTTAAACACCGAGAGTAACGATAAAACTCAAAACTTCGATTGTGATAACCCAAATAAGATCGGTGATGGTAACCAATGTAACGCGTAAGCTTCCAACTCTCATCCTCAAGAATCATTTGGTGCATAGTGAAATCATAATGCTGGAGTTGCCCTTGCATTTGCAATAATCCCATAGAACCAACTTGTTCTGTGTTCAAAAAGGATAGATTCCTAAGAAAAGAATTATACTTCTTATATGATCCAACCTCAGGCGGCATATCAAACACTACGCATTCCTTTATGTTATATTCTTCTTCAGTGCCATTATCCATAATATAATGAACGGAATTCCGTTTTAAACGAACTCTGCCATTTTCTAAATAAATTAACTTTAGTTCATCACCAAATGAAATCATTCGAAAGATAGCAATGCCATATCTTACGAGTGAATACGAAACCTTTCTGGCGAAATCAATGATGGAATCTTGAAGTCCATAACGAGAATAGCGCTCTGAATGAAGAACATCTCTCATAATTTTTTCGAAAGCCTCATTTCGAGGCTTAACGACAAAGGTCCCAGATGGCCTATGCCCATAAGGAATTATCCCATTTGAGAAATCTTCCAGAAACATATGCACAGTAGCACTATGCAAATAATCATCTGAATTAGTTTTCATACTCCAATGGATCGATTATTTTTCTTACAAAGCTGTTTTCATAGTCAACTGCTATAACGTTCTTTGATGCAAGACGACAGCCCAAATAGAGTTCTACAAAGATATCAGAAAAATCATGTATGATCAAATGATTAAAATGAAATAAAGAGGCAACTGCTCGAATCAATTCGCTCCAATCACTGTTTTGAGATTGCATACTTCTTGGATATTGGAATTCTTTTTTGAGTAGCCCCAATTCATCAAGCTTTTGTGCCAATATAATTTGCCTTCTATAATCTTCCTGAAAATTCGGCTTGATTGAGTTATCATTTTTCCAATTCTGGTAATCTTCGAAAATAGTCTTCAATGCATTTGTTTCGACCTCATTTGAGCCACCGCTAATTTTGGCAAGATAATTATCCCATGTGTTTATACAACTGTCACGAAAAGTCGAATTTCCAATTAAATCTGTATAAATAAAACATAGCCCGCTTAACCTTAACAGTTCAATTATTGGCTGAGAAACAAGTATTTGACGGTAGAATTGTAGGTTACCAGACTCACGCAGAATTACCTTAAAGTCCATGCTAGCGTCAAAAAACGCCCTAAAAATATCCTCAAAGCAATCGCTGTCGTTCTTACTCATTCTGTCAAACACTTCTTGAGATACGCTAAAATAAGCTTGCCCAAAAAGATCCGGAATGGTCTCAGGTAAATTCAATTTCACGAGAGGAGATAAGGATTTACTCATCTCTACAATTGTATTTCGCGATCTACTATTGATTTCCATAATAATTTGATCAAATATATCTGCTGGCCAAACAACATCGTCCTGAATTTTAAACTTCTTGAAATCTTCCATTTGTGATTTAATTGTTTTCAAATGGCTTTTGATTTTCCAGTAGACATGCAAGACACGTTGGCGGACAAAAGAAGACTCTGCGACAAAAACAGAACCCGAAAGAAGATTCCTGATGTTATCAGAAAAAGCAAATAGGCATTTTATAGCATCATTTACCGATTCAGACACGACTTCAACATATTTCGCTGTAGCTAATTGCACAATATACCATTTCGGCGTTATAATTTTCCCCTCAACTTTACTTTCAAATTGAATAAAAGAAGTAAGTTGTTCGAGGACTGGTATGTAGTCATCAAAAAAGTCTAGCGCATAAGGAGTAGCATTGTTTTTAGTCAGTTGCACAATACGCCCATTAAATACATCTGGTGTGGCGCTCTGAATTCTTAAAAGAAGTTTCAATACCAGACTTTCTAAGCACAATATAAAGACATCCAGAGATTGCAACAGATCAGATGAGAATTCCTTTCTTTGATGATCAGAATCAATCAATTTTTCCATTACATTATATAAACCCTGTAAGACAATCTTACCGGCGCGTACATTTCCGGATTGCCCGCAGTCCTCGCTGACAATTTTCATGTAGTTTCCAAATTGTACAAATGTTTCAATTCGCTTCTTTTCAAGAGTTCGATCCAAATACTGAAAAAGTATATTCAATATTTCAACCTCAAACCACATTATGTCCTTTGTTACTTTAGGTGCCGGAAATGCATAAGTTCGAGCAGAAATTTCTTTGGCGGGATCATTTGAAGGCAAAAAGGGAGTAAAGACGTGCTTTTCTCTGAACCACTTGCTATCAGTCGGAATTCTTCCCTTAAGTCCTAAATAGTATCTCAAACCTAAAATTATTTCTTCAATTTCTAGGCCGCCAGTTTTTTTTATCGAAGAAACATCTACGGATAAAGTAACTGAATCAGATAAATACCTGAGATAGAATGATACTTGTTTTCTGTGATGAATTTGGAAGGATGGGTCTAACCAGTTTTTGCTTTCCAAAGTAACGCTTCTAATCTCTTTCCCAATCTTTCTAATCAAAATACGAGTCAATACAGCTACATTGAAGAACTCAAAGGCAAATTTGACTGCTTGAAAAAGATAGAAAATGAGTCTTAATGAATTCCAAGTGAGGAAGAATATGATGAATGCTTGTGGTGTGAATCTCAGGCTAATGGAAACTAATACAAGTATTGAAATAGCTGCTAAAAACGTACTTTGCCTGACGTAAGCGACGATTATTGGTTCATCCATTAATAGAGAACGAAGCTCACTTGGCGCTTTAGAATAGGTTGTACTTGCAACCGTACCTAAGAGAGCAAAGAAAAGCCCAAGTAGAACACCTGAGAGGCCTGCCACGGTTGAAAGAAATTGAACAATCCGGTCATTAGTTGCTCCCAAGTATTCAATACGAGGAACCCATGCAACTATGTTCCGAATGAATGTGGGAATCTCCCAATAATAAGTGTTCCATGTTGCATTGCATAGGGTCTCAACAGTTAGCAACACGAATACTAAGAGAATCGACTTCACAATTGATGGAAATGTGTGCCACCAGATTGTACTCCCCATGTTCCATTGCTGAAAATATGACTTGACCTTCCTGGTAAGATTCAACCTCAAACTTCGATAGGTAAAATCAACTCTTTGTCGATAATGGTGAATCTTCCAATATAGCGGATTACTTGGATTTGGGAAAAATTGCATTGTTAATTACAATGTTTTATGGTCTATTAATAATTACAGAGATCAAGATAGAAATTTTGACAAATCGATTTCCACATTTTCAACCTCGATTTTTCATTTACGCAAGCAACTTATGTGTCAATTTGATAAGTTCCCCTATCTCCCCCTCACTGAATAACTTCTCCACAGAATTCATCCCAAGATTAGTAAACGGTTCCTCATACAGATCGGCCAGTTCGAGTTTGCGTCTTTGCAGGAAGACACTTTTTCACCCATTTTCCTTAGGCTGTCTTAATTTTAGCAATGTGTGGTGAAATTGCCTTCTCAAATTTGATCATTGCTCCAATCATTTCATCAGCAATTAACTGCCATTTTTCGTGATCTTTATATCCACCAGAGGCAAAGTATCTCGCAATTCGGGATGCCCTTTTTGCGTCAAGTCGTTCCCAACTTAACTGGTCACCAAATATTTGCTCAATCTCCGTTTTATTTTTATATAGTTGATCAAATATAAGTTTGTTATCAACTCCAGAATCTTTGTCTTTGTCGATATACAATTCGATTTTCGTTTCATGTTGCCCCACACCGTAATTAAGAGTAACTCCAGAAATACCGGCTCCTGTCCCAATCCAACTATACATTCCCGGGGATATATTTGCATGAAGGTTCGTTTTTGTCTTCGCCCGATCGAGTAATACTGCCCAGAATTCTTTTCGTAAGTGATGTCGTTTATCATATTCCTTTTTTGTCTCACCGACTTCTCTTGCTTCTTCGCTTGGCCCAACAATCAATGTAAAAAGAGGTGCGGGAGGAGACTTTTCGATCTTGATTCCTTCAATTTTAAATAGATAAAATTCGGCTCCCGTTGATTCATTTAGCCAAGAAATCGCTTTAATATGTTCCTGTCGAGGTTCGGCTACAATCCAGATTGCCCTGGCTGCATTTACAGACGCAAGGTACGTAATGACTTTGCCTAAATGATCATGGTTACTTTTCTCGAGTTGATTTTCAATAACTACGAGATCCCCGTCTTCGTCTTCAGCAACCAAGTCGACACTGAAATTGCCTGTACTCTGCTCCTTCTCTGGGTTGGATAAGTGAAAGTCTACTACATCATTTAGCACATCAATATTTTTTTGTAGCCATGTCGTAAAATCCTGTGCTTCGTGCTTCCATATTTCTCGTAAGGCTACCTTTTCAATCTTTCCGATCATTGGTCATCCTTTCAAGCAACAAAGCTTTTTTGTGAGTCGAATCAATTCAGCCACTTCCTCTTTTCTAAACAATTTTTCCACTGCATTCATGCCCAGATTCGCGGCTTTTAACAGAAAAAAGCGATGTGAACGCCTGCCCGCGGCGCTTCGCCGCGGCTGCGCGGGCATTGTCCATGTCTTCCAATCTTTTCAGAAAGATCAGATAGGACATTTGTTCAATGGCCGTACGCGGATTGGAAATACCGCCGGACCAAAATTTGTCCCAAAGACTGTCGATTTTTGAGCGGAGATCGGGGTTGGTTAACACGGTTCCTTAAATGTTTAAGATGTCACGCTAAGTCCTAAGCAGTCGAAGGGTGTCCCAGACGGAGTCGATTCTTGAGCGGAGATCGGGATTTGTTGACGTTTTTGCTTAGGTTAATTTCTGAATTCAATAGTCTGTCTGCTGGGTGTGCTTTTGTTTGATTTTCTGATAATTATGGTCTATCAAACTCTGAGTACATAATTCATAGGAAACTTACGCAACATATTTCCCAATTTTCTCAGATAATATCTTCTTCAATTCTGGGCCATTCTTATATTTAAAAAATTGTCTGTGTTGCAGGTCAAATGGAATGTCAGATTGTTTTTGTGCCATTAATATGGTGTTTTTCCCAATTGCGTGAGCGTACCCTAATTCGAAAAAAACATTCGCATTTCGGCCCGTCAAATCTGCAATGATAATTGTAGAACGCTCAATCATCTGATAGATTATATTTATGACACTGCGCGTTTCGAAAATCTCGTCAGCTCTAACACAATAGTATCCGTGTTGCTTCATAATCGCTTTCACATTGTGATAAACCCCTGTAAACTTCTGAGCAAACGGCATAAGTACAAAACAAATTCTTTTATCACTCACGTCGTCTAATATTCGATAAACCGCTGTAAGAGTAGAAAGAGAAAGTTCATTCTTGTCAATCGCTGAAAAGAGCTCACCCTTACATAATCTACAGAATTCACCCTTTGCCATACCCAAATTAACATCAGCAACATTGTCACAAAAATCATTTGGGCAACTTAAAGTCTTATCCATATGGAGTTGACCCCGTTCATTTTTAGGATCGATTATGACATATGCAATTACATATTTAAGGAACTTATCTATGCTAAACTTTAATTTGTCCACCATTCCGTAGGTAGAGATTAGAGCGCCAACTTCATCGTGAGAGCAGAATATTTCCTCGAACAAAGGGAAATCGCATACTGCAATCGGATATTCAGTGTAATTGTGTTTCTTTAAATACTGTTCCACTTGTTCCCAAATATACGTTTCTGGGTACAGTCCATTAATTATCTTGGAAGAATCCAAAGTAATCGTCTCATTACTTATATCAAATGAGAATGAATCTTGAAGCTGATTTAGTGAAACAACGACATTACTAATTAGTTGGGTCACTTCAGAACCAATTTGAATAAGTCTAATTTTCGTCTTCATTTCCTCTCCTAAGTTAAACTGATGGCAATGGCAGGCTTCGATTGAACCACAATTTATGCTCTCTACTAATCAGTTTCTCTGCTTCCATAATAAGGGAAAATATCGGTTTTTCTTCTACTTCTAATTCAAATCTATACTTTAACGACTCTAATTCTTTTGCTGTAATTGCGTAGGTGACCCGTAATTCCTCAAATCGTCTTGTTTGCCGCCACGTGAGACTTGTTGCGGTTATTGTAGAAAGGAAACCAAAAATGGAAAATTGCGAAATTGGAATTAACATGGTCAATACTATTCCTGCCAACAACAGAACTAAGGACGTTATATGCCAACGGCTAGCTCGTTTAAAATTGTCCGATGCTCTTTCAGTGTACCATTCTAATTGATCTTTTAACCGGTAAGTAATGTAAAAGCTCTTTTTCTTTAAAAAATCGCTCTCAACAAAAACCTCATGCATCCACTCAGCTATCGCGCCAAAACTGGAAGTGTATATTGAATACCACTCATTGAGATCAACATCTTTTTCGGTTTTCTCAACATATTCAAGAAATGTTGCTGATGCGTTCTTCTCATCTGCATTATAAACACCTATTTTGAAGCAGAATAACCATGAATTGCTAAGAATGCTTTCAGCAAGAAATCGAGCCTTCTGCCAACCAGTCATATACTGCATGCTTTGTTGAAAAATCATAAGTCCTAGAAATACAATAGCCAGAATTACCATAATGCAGCGAATCAACTCATCATGGCTATTTTGGAAGATTGGCAGTGAGGAAACAAAAGCAATTAATACAAGAATAACATTTTGCCCTCTAATTATATTTAGATATCTTGATTGGCAAATCAATGATATCTTGTTAAATTTATCGTACGAATTGGGCCCTTTTAGACTTCGTTCGTGGCTATTTGCGTTCTTTCGCGGCTTCTTCGATAGCGAGAGATAATTCATGGTGCTTCCACGGAATAAGTTTTAAATCAAATTCTTTAATAAAGCCTGGTTTCTTGTCTGGAGGCTTTTCACCTTTGTGAACGCATATAACTCCTTTTCCCAACGCAATGCTCTCTCTAACTTCCCAATCAACCCATTTACTTTCGTGTGTTATGTTAGAAATATAAATCACAGTAACTGATGCTTGGCGTATTCTTTCTCGGATTCCGCTTTTAATATACTCTGCTCTTTCGCTGTCAAATGGCTCTTTCAAGGAATAGTCGTTAAATTCTAAATCGCTATTTTCGTTCTTTGCTTGTCCTCTTAACAGATTTACATCATTCACATCCCGATGATCAAAACTAATAAAAACGTTTCTTTTGTCAGGTTGAGCATCCTCAAATGCATTTTGTGCCACTTTGGAGAGTCGATCAATTATTCGGGTGTCATAACTACCTCCACCACCACCCATATTATCCTCCTTTCAAATATTTAAGTGCATTTGTGATTTCAAGGCACGAAATACATTTTCCACATGGCTTGGGGTTCCCCGAATGACATGAATAGGTTTTACCAATTCTTTTCGATTCTGCCAATTTTATCACTTCTGCTTTGTTGAAGCCTATCAGTGGAGCGAGTATTTTTATTTCGTATTCCAAAACAGTTGAAATAAAAGATTCTGTCTTTCGGATAAACTCGTTAGTTTGATCAGGAAATAGACTGTATTTATCCGTCAATAATCCAATTGCCACGTTTCTACTCTGCACATGATACGCATATGAACTCGCAGCTAACAGAAACAGTGTGTTTCGACCAGGAAGGAACGCATCCTCTTTTACTCTCATCCTTTTATCAGTAAGCCCTGAATGGATCAACTTGCCAAATCCATTCAAGTTCATTCTTTTAGGCTTCGGTAATTTATGTTTCAAATGGTTATAGAGGCATGCTTTCCATTCTAATTTTACTGATCTTTGTCCGTAGTCAACAAAGAGTGGAAACAACTCAAAATCTTTCTCATCTGCAAGAATAGACATGAGCGTTGAATCGATTCCGCCTGAAACTAAAGTAACTATTTTCATTAACGATAAATTTTTAATGTTCGCATTGTTACCCAAATCGCCAAATCTAAATGTAACAATGCTACATTATAAGTTGTAGCATACGATCGCAATTTATTTTCGAGTTCCTCATATTTTGATAATGTCGCAACACTTGTCAATGAATTATACGTCAACCCGGTTATTTTCATAAAATTAAATACATGCTTATCTAGGACAGCAAATTCAGAATAGTATCCAATATTTCGTAAGAACATACTGGCTTGTTTCGGCCCCAACCCACAACAACAATCAATGATTTTTTTTCTAGCGTCTCTGGTGTCTTCCGCGCAACTAAGGATTTTCTTTATTGTTAGATTATTAAGATAAATGTTTTCGAGGGTTTTGAGAATATGTTCTCCCTTTTTTACAAAAAAACGTAGTCGTCTTGAATATCTTTTATTTTCATAGTTAAAATAGATAGGTTCGCCCATTGCTGCAATGAGTTGAGACTTAATTTCAAAGAAATCCACTTCATTATTAGGTATTCGTAAGATATTTTTCTTATTAAGACTGATCATTGCAGCTGACGCAGCCTCATATTTTTCTTGGCTACTCAAAATACACAACACTAGCTCTGACAGTAATTCGCTTTCATTTTCTAATGGAGGAATTTGACCGACTAATTTCCTAGCCTCCTCGCACACCTTTAACACTGTTTCATGTATTTTAGAAACTGTTTGCATTAATCAAGACCATATCCTACGAAGATGAGAAACAAATGTATCACTATAGTGAAGCTGCAATAATCTATCTACTGAGTTACTGTTTATTTCATTTTGAATGGTTGCCATCCAGTTATTATAAAAAAACAAGTTATGCCCAAGGGTTGAGAGTAAATAGTCCAAGTTATCAGAGTTACAGAACGGGCACTCATCAATTATCATTTCCCGATGTTGAAAATGATACAAAAGAGCTGTTTTAGAATTAACGACTGTTTGACACCATTCGAGTCCGTCGAATGAATCCGCTCCAGCTAATGACAAAACTAATAATGAGAGGGGGTTGCCTGTTCCAAGTAAGTGAATATACGTGTAATTTTCCAATGTATTCAACGCTTTTCGCAAAGCTGTTACAGTACAAGCTCTTTCAAGTAGACCTTCTCCTAATATTCTTTCTGGAAGAGACACCATTGTGAAATTCATCTGGCTATGAAGTTCCATAACGGTTTCAATAATTTTCTCTTTTTTCGAATGAACTATTGGAATGATTGTAGTAGCAAGTGAGGATTCTTGGCTATTTTTTGTTGATTTCACAATAGATGCCACATTGCTCTCTATATCTTCTTGAGGAAACTGATAATCATAGCAAAATGCCAAATGACACACACCTAACTTTAACACTTCATCAAAATCATCTTTTGTCCAACTCGAATCTCTCAACCAGTAACTTTCGTAATTGCCCGAGTCCATCACAATTATTGAGTTGTCATCACCTTGATTAGCTTTCAATCTTTCAACAAAGATATCTCTATGACGCGATTTTGCAATATCAAAAGCAGAAACCAAGAAGTGGGGTTGCCGGAGTGCTTTTAAAACGTTGAAATAGTCCAAAGGGCTTAATCCAGTTTTTACTGATGAAATTGATGGAAAATAAATAGGTAACTTCAACGCTTTTCCACTCACGTACAGAAACTTATTGCGAGTTTTGTTGTTCTCATCTAAGAAACCCATATACAACCTTATAAAAATAAATAGTTCGACACAATTTAGCTATATTATCATATTCGCCACTGCTTCGAGCAACCTATTCCTATGCAACCAATCTACGTGTTAACGTAATCAGTTCTTCGACCTCAGCTTTGTCGAATAGTTTTTCAACCGCATTCATCCCCAGATTCGTAAAAGGCTCTTCATACAGATCGGCCAGTTCGAGTTTACGCCTTTGCAGGAATACGCTTTGTACGACACGCAGAAAGCGCGACTGGTCGGCATTGTAATTATGTTCCAGAATAAAAGCATCGAAAGACCTCTGCACGATAGACGCGTAGGTCGGTAGCGACTCCAGGTGCAGAATATGCTTGAGAAAATCCACGAGATTCCCTACGCGCACGCCGAAAGCTTTGAGAATATTCTCTTCGTCAAGGCCAAGATGGATCAGTTCTTTTTCGAGTGTGTCGTCCAGGTCTTCCAGATCGCTGGCCGTGATGGTCTCACCGGCTTTGAGTTTTTTGATCGTCGGATGTTTTTCGGCCAGTTCGAGAATTTTCTCTTCCACCTGCTTTTTGTATTCTTCGATCATGATCTTTTGTTTGCCGGTCTTGTCGCGCAGTATGATCCAGCGGCGGGAATCGATAATATCGTCGAGGCCGAGTTCGATAGGATCGGTTTTGATGTCTTCGGCAAGTTTCATCACCGGCGCGAGGGCTTTTTTATCCGTGTCGAGCCGCTCCAGCGTGAGGTTGGCCCAGAATTTATTGGCAAGAATATTCTGACGATGTTCTTCGACGGCTTTTACCTGCGGCAGAGATGACGGCAGCCGCGCGACGTCTTCACGAATGGATTCCATGAGCGCGGACAGGTCTTTTTTCTGAAGAAGAAAGAGTTCGGCACGTTCCATCTTGCTGATGAAAAAAGCTTCTTTGGGATTGACCCCGGTGATGAATCTGAGCAGTGGCGCGATCTTGAGACGAAGTAATTCGATTTTGTCTTCCGTCAGATAAGCCCAGAAATCATCGTCCGTGGCCTGCCTCAGATCGCCGAGCGATTTTTTTACGGTAAATGAATCGCCGGGAATACGGGCAATGTCTGCGCGTACGTCCTGCACGATGCGTTTGAAATCGGCGGACGACTGATCGCCAAGGAGAATCTGAAGTTTCTGGAGCCGTGTATGGAATATTGTGACGAGCACGGGCACCTGCGAAGGGCCTTTGTCGTCTTTAGGCATCATCTGGAAGTGTTCGAAATTCTCCCAGAAATCCACGATGAGGAAACTCTCTTTGCGGCTATTGGGCAGCCAGGAATAGTTTTGGCAGGCTTCGTGCGGGCGCGTACCGCGTCCGATCATCTGCCAGAATTTGATCTGCGAATTGACCGGCTTCATGAATGCCAAGTTCACCACCTCCGGCACGTCAATGCCCGTGTCGAGCATGTCCACGGAGACCGCAATGCGCGGCATGTCGTTTTTTTTGAAGGATTGGATCAAGTCGCGCGTGCGTTCCATCTTCGAGGTAATCACCTGCACCACCCGCCCCTGGTGTTCGGGATACATTTTGTTAAATTCCTCCGCAATGCGCATGGCGTGATCCTGCGTGATGGCGAATATGATGGACTTGCCCGGAATCTGGCCGGTGGAGTCTTTATGACAGACTTCCATGAATTCTTCGATCTGTTTGCGCAGGGTGTCGCGGTTAGTCACTTTGCGTTCCAGGTCGGTGCCTTCGTAATTAATGTCCTCCGGATCGATGTCGCGTTCGCGCAGGGCGTTTTGATCTTCCTCGCTTAAGTCGACGCCTTTGATACCTTTGCGCTGGAATTTGGTTTGCGCGGAATAGACGTTGTAGTCGACGAGGTATTCTTCTTTGACCGCATCGTCGTATGAATACAGGAACGTCGGAGCGTTATTTTCGCAATCGAAGAATTTGAAAGTATCGCGTTCGATGAATTGCGCCGGAGTTGCGGTCAACCCGATCTGAATCGCATCGAAATACGCGAGCACGTCGGTGAATTTATTGTATATGGAACGGTGGCATTCGTCGGCAATGATCAGATCGAAATCGCCGGGCGTGAAATCCTTGAAACAGATCTCCAGCGTTTGCAAAGTGGACACATAGACCCGTTTCGTTTTGTCAAGATCGTAGGTGCGAATACGTCCGCGGGCTTCGTTGGGCAGATGGCGTTTTAATCCGTCAGTGAGTGCCTGTTCCACCAGGGCATCGCGGTCAGCAAGGAACAGAACCTTCTGAGCGGCGCGGGCTTGCAGGAAAACGTCGATCAAAGCCATGGTCGTTCGGGTCTTGCCGGTGCCGGTTGCCATGACGAGCAGGGCTTTACGTTTTTTCTTTATTTCAATGGCTTCGGATATACGACGGATCGCTTCCGCCTGATAGGCACGGTCGACAATAGATTGCTTGATCTGGATCGTATTTAGCGGAATACGGTTTTGTTTGATGAAGAGCAGGCGTTCTAAGTTCTCACGTGAAAAGAACCCGGCAACGTGGCGCGGGGCTGATTCTTCGGTATCCCAAAAAAAAGTATCTGTGCCGTTGGCCATGAATGCGAACGGGATGAAGGATTGAGTCTTACCGATCTTGGTTACGTAATCGAGAACTTGTTGCTGTCCTACTCTTGCATCCCGGCTGGTTCGCTTGGCTTCTACGACAGCGAGAACTTCGCCGTTAGCGCGGTAGAGACAGTAGTCGGTAATGCCCTCGTGAACCTCACCCTGTCCCTCTCCTTTAAAAGGAGAGAGAGAAAGGGAGAGGTCCACCGGAATTTCAAATCCTACCTGCGAACGGTCGAACAGATCCCATCCAGCTTTTTTGAGATCGGGATCGATCAGGGAATAACGGGTTTCTTGTTCAGAGACTTTTCTGGGAGACACGGCTTGGCTCCACGATAGGTTCATCCACAAATGCTAACGGAAAAAATTAGCAATATTTGGGGGAATACGCAAGGGGAAATTTGGAGACTCTGCGTCTTAGTCACCGCTTGGTCATCCTTTGGACCAAATTGTTTTCGATACAAATAGCGAAACGGACGATCTCTTGGTCTTCAAATATGACAAGTCATTCTTTGTAATGTTTGTCAATCCATGCCGGTATTGAATTTCGAGGCCAAAGCCTTTGGTGAGAGAAATACCGGTCGACACTATCCCGCCCCAGTCTGCCCTTTGAAAGGATTTCTTGTTTTCAATTTTGTAATCCTCACCATAGGCAAAGGCGCCGTTGCCATAATTTTCTGATGCCAGGTAATGACCGTCTGACTTGGCCCCGATAGCAAGTGAGTATCCGATACCAATCCCAATCGTAAATCTTGAGCGCTCAGGTGTGTAGGTAATCATTGGAGTAAAGTCAATGTATGACACAGATTGTATCCCATTGCGCCTCAATACCGCATGATACTGGTACGAATATTCCTCCATTTTATATTTCGCCCTATTATGAGAATATACAACGCCCAATGAATATCCCAGTCTTTCCGACTTCGCAATTGAAAAACCCGCATTGTAACCATAGCGTGAATCAGTGCTATAATGTTCAATATCATTTGCGCCCCAGGCAAGATTTGTTCCGGCGAGAAGAGTGATTCTATTGGTTACTTGAGATGATGCAGGAGAAAATGCTAATAATGACAAACACAAGACATTAAGGTACTTATTCAACATAATGGATATTCTTTATTTATTTTTCATATGAGATTAATTCCTATATGAAAGAATGAAAATAATTAAAATCAAATAAGGTAAATTAGCCCTGATAACTTCGCAAGTTAGAGAACCAAAGTTTACAAAAAAGATAATAATCCACGGCACATGAATACAAAGTTCCTTGGAGGACTTATGCCCTCTAACCAAATTCTGGTGTCCCATTATTTGTTTTCTCAGAATAAGAAATACATATATCACAATGAAACAATAGAAAACGCACTCTGTCTGACTTGTAATTGACGGTTTCTGAAGCCATAATAAAATACTGCTTCATGGACGTACTTCTTATTGATCACACTCATACCTATTCATCCTTGTGTTTTGTTCTTAAATCCTTGACAGCTTGCACCACACGCATAGCAATAAGTGTCATACAGAGCCAGTTCAACTCATACGTAAGTTGGCCGAAACTCAGAATCAGCTGATATGTGGATAAGACTACGATTTCACTTGAGAATTCTTGGCCTTGTGATTGGTGCCAAAACCACATCAAGTTGAAACGAACAATGAATAATATCAGCATGATTGTAAGGATTATCGAAATAGTGTAAAACGACTTCCTTGATACGAAGTTTCCCAGTAGGTTTAGAGAAAACAATAGTGTTATTACTACCACTAAAATTATGAATAGCACAACTTCAATTTGTCCATGTGGATTGAAGTTAATGAAATCAGAATATGAAAGATCATAAACGGGGGGCATAACTACCTCGGTAATTTTGTTGGGTTAAAATTTGGAACATAATAATGTTCCAACCAATCTTTAGTCATTCCGCCAAGCTTTCCAAAAAACGGTTTCCTATAAAATGACAAACCATGGTCCAACTCTGCGGGAGTATAATACGTGTTGTTATAATATAAGCCAAACAAATGCCCCGATTCATGAAAAAGCGTCTGGGATGCACGGCCAATTACGTTTTCCGGGCCCTTGAGGCCGATTGCTGCCCAGTCACCTGAATGGTCATTCGCTGCTCCAGGACCAGTCGGTGGATTAAGGAGTCTCTGTCTGTTTAATGCAATCTTATAGTTGTAATCGGCATTCCCAGTTAGATAATGTGAAAACCAGTCCTTCAGGGTTTTGGGCGTCTTGTATGACTGACCATATTGCCCTTGCAAGTTATTGTCAACGACAACCTCTGTATTGTGCCCTGTTATCTCGTTATACTGGCGTTGCCCTGGTTCTCCACCATGTATCTTCAGGCTCTCCATAGAATCATCAATAAACTTCTGATCGCCCTCAAGTTGAGTTGTGGGATTATTGTCTTTTCCGATGTCATTTGCTTGACTCTGGAGATCACCGTGTGCCTGCAACGCCCCCATGGCAAAACCAATCACTCCGCCATATAGCATTCCCTTCCCAACATTACTGCCGCTTAATGCTGAGCCTACTCCCCCACTTAACGCACCAGAAACACCTCCGCCAATCGCCCCACCAATCCCCATTGAAGCCAATCCTGCACTGGCCCCAGCTCCCGTGGCTCCACTAACCGCCCCTATAAAAGCCCCTTTCCCAATTCCTTTCCATACACTCTTGCCCTGTATATCCGCCTGTACACCGCCCATATATCCACTCATTAAGGCACCCATAATAACAAATTGAATGAATTTTCCACTGGGGTCACGGTAAGACAATGGATTATTGCCAGCGTAGCCGTAGTTATAAGGAAATTCACCCGCAGGATCACCCGCATAGAATCTCCCCAAATCACTATCATACATTCTCGCCTTAAAATTATTCAAACCGCTGGTTTTGTCGTATTCTTGACCTGTATAGTAATAGCCTGAAGAAGAAACACTTCCCAATATCGTTCCAAATGCACTGTAGTCATAGCCTGTAACAGTCGAACCATCTACTACGGCTCTCGTGGAGCCCAAATGATCTTTGATCATAAATTTCCACGTGGTCGATGTTTTGAGTGCAATGATACCGGTAGGCCCGTAAACGTATTCTGTAGCCGTCCCGCTGCTTGATCTTTCTTGAATTGAATTCATCCCGTCATGCAGATAAAGAACTTTGGAATTGGCAGGAGTTTCCACAGCATAAACTCTCCTTTCCGTGCCGTCATACTCAAAGCTCATACCGGCTCCGCTTCCCATAGAAATATTTCTTGTACGATTGATGAAAGGATCATAGGTGAGTGTGCTGATGGTTTTTGGTGAGGATGAAGTAATGTTGCCGATATTATCGTAGACGTAGTCATTACCCGAGCCGTCTGTGTTTTGAACTTTGTTCGTATTAGCGTAGTAATTATAGTTCTTGGTAGTTGTATTTGCGACCACTCTGATAAAATTTCCATTTGCATCAAATTTGTTTTCATTGCCGGTTCCGACGCCCATGTCTCCCGCGCTATTTGCAGAATGATCGGCTACCAGCAGTTGTGACAATTTGTCGTATTTGAACCTGTAAGAATAGTCTGCCGGAGCGCCGCTAAATTTATAATCAATGATCATTTTTGAAATGTTTCCATTGTAATAACCAGCTCCACCATATCCATCGGAAGTATAACAAAGAGTATCTGCAAAATATGAGTCAGTAATAGATTTCAACCAGCCCTGCGACTCATATGAGAAATAACGTTTTATAGTAGTGTCTTTCATTTTCTCAGTAGCCATTGACCCGTCTGGATTGTAAGAGTACGCCACAAAATAATCCAAATCCGTTGCATTTCCAATCGAAATAAGCTGTCCTAGCGTGTTGTATGTATAAGTGACCACGGTTGCATTAGGATCGGGAGAGGACATGGCTGACATACCACCTCCTCCATCAAGCAGTAATTGGCTTTGGGAAGCGTCATGTTTGGCAGTTGCAGCGTTTTCTACAGGCTTCTTTGAAACACCGGGTTTTGCGATCACATCTGCACCATTACTATTAAATTCACCCGTAAATACAATATCTCCTTCGGACTCGATCACTTTATTGCTTCCGTCATCAAACGTCATATCTTGAATAACAAGGTTTTCAGATTCACCTAACCCCGATTGCATAGCCATCTGGCCGCCACCACCAGAATTGTATGGATAATAGATCTTCGTTACGTTACCTGAGTAATCGTATTCGTAAAAGGTTGTATAAAGATAATTATCGTAATCTACTACTTTAGTCGTTTTCGAGGGCATACGACCGTATATGTCGTACTGGTAAGTTTCCTCCACTTCAAAAGGTGAATCGGTATCGTTGTTCGTCTCTACTTTCTGAAGCCGCCCTTTCATGTATGCCATAGACGTATCGCCGTCAAAATAGTATTTCTTTCTCCACGTAGCCGGTGTGGTCGGCCAGGCTGGATCGTCAGCATTAGCTTGCGTGATACTTGACCAGTTATAACTGTAATAACCTTCTTCGATCTTACGTCCATAAGTATCGTATTTGAAGTATGAGATATTATCTGGCGTTTGGGCATCTCCATTGGCATCCATTGTAAATCTCAAACGGCCAGTCTTATCATACATGAATTTCGTCGTCCCTGCATCGGGTGTTGTTTTCTGCGTAAGCCTGCCGAGAAAATCATATTGCATGGTAACTACAAAACTAGTACCGGTACTGGTGGTGGGAGGATTATAATAATTTGGTAAATAGATTGTTGTCAATCTACCGAAGTCATCGTAAACATATGACGTTTGAACATAATGCATTCCCTCACCGTAGTAGTCGAAGTTAACAGATCCGGTTGCTTCCGAGTATGTTGCATTTCCTGATACTTCAATATAGTAAGTTATTCCTGCCTGGGCAGCAAATGTTCCATTAAAAGATTGAGGACTGCCACTTTTCGAATGACTCACCACATTGCTTCCACCGGGGCTTGTTCCTATTTTGAAATAAGCAGTGTAGTAAGTAGTCTTTGGCGGCACATAGGAACTCCCCCCAAAAAGCCAACAAGAATATGATGCAGTTTGAGTAAAACCAGGAGTGAAAGATGTGGAAGATGTTAACACGGTTGTCATGTTCTCCATTGGTTCTGACACTCCTCCTCCTTTTCCTTCCTGTGGAGCAATTTCTTCCATTCCACCTCCAAATTCAACAGACAGAGTCGTGTCAAGTAGAAGTCCTGGACCAAATACCGGCCCTGATCTCTTTGTAACTGTGTTACCGCTTTTATCTGTGATAACCCAGGAAGTATCATAATTAGCATCAATCATGATTTGCTGAAAATATTGATTAGCGGGAAGATCATCACGCAAACCATCTCCAGCAATATTCTTTCCATAAATTGTTCTCGGCGTATGCTGCCCTAAGCTGAAAGTTTGTCCAGGAGCACTGGCTTCAATTACTCGCGATTGGGGTGAATTTTCATATTTATCTCTTGCGTAGGAGTAGGCGTCATTGTTGTTTTTGGTCACAACATATCCTTCCAGCTCACCTGTTGACCAGTCATAGCCAGTCACAAAACTATGTCGAAACACAAAAAGTGAATCAGTATACTTTGCTGATTTTGTTGATACGGCTCCTCTTCCTACACCATCGAATAGGGATTCAGTTACAACAGTTCCAGTGCCATCGAACAACTGGGATTGAATCTTCTTACCAGTCCCGTCCATATAGGCCATGGCTATTGATGGTTCTTTGAAATATAAAACATCATCAAACGAAACCGTGATGTTTGGTTCACCTGTATAGAGTTTGAAACTTCCTGAAATAATATTTGCATATGTTTTTTCGAATATCAATCGGCCATCGGCATAGAAAAATGCTGTTTTATCCGAAATTATCAATAACCAATCCGTTGCCATCGGCGCAGTGAAGTTATCAGTAATACCTTCATTAGACATTTGCCATATTGCACCGCTTCCCGGATTATATCTCCTAACAAGCAGATTTCCGGCCATTATTCCAAAATCATCATAACCCGAAAAGTATTTTACCTTGACGCGCATTCCGTGTTGTGAACCAGATGATGCAAGGAAGGTTGCTAGATCGCTTTGTCCGACACCGGTATGTTGCAGTTCACCATTTACAACTGTCCAATTTCCGGTGTTGAATGACCAGCCTGCGACATCATAATCATTGAAATCATCTAACTTCCCACTCCCCTTACTGCTAATACTGACGTTGCTGTTTGGATCTCTATTATCGAAAAGATCATTATTTCCTTTGCGAGAAAAATACGAAGCACCAATGCCATTCACAACCTGTTCGTTCAATACGGTTCCTATACCACGTTGATAATTGTCAAACACTTTACGACTTATTTCGCCGCTTGATCCCAAAGAAGCTACCGGTAAACCATACTTTTTTTCATAAACCGTCGCAGAAAACGGCGAGTCATAAGGTGAAAAGCGAATATCATCCACCAAAAAATACTTCGAAGCATCCGTGTTTCTTACCCAACATCGCAGTCGAAGTAATTCCGCGTCAGAAATCCCTCCCGTCGTGCGAACTTGTGCAAGGTCAACCACGGCTTCAATGTATTTCCATTGTCCGCCCGTGTCCCCAAAATTGATGCCAGCGGATGCACCCGCTACGTTAGGATAAGTTGAGTTATCCGAATCGCTATTACGTTTAGAATACATCACCAGCGTCCCCTTATTTGCCCCAAAACCCGGTTGCGTCTTCACCCAGCAGGATATAATATACTTTCGTCTTTGTCCTGATAGATCGGGTGGAAGGAAATCTCTAATCGCTTCATATACAAGTGATCCCTGGAGGACTTTACGGCTATAAACGCCGGAATGAGCATCGGTTGAAAAATCATTTGAAGAAATGAATGTCCAGTAGTCATTTTCTTTGATCCCACTCGTCTCATTAAAACTTTCAAAATTTAGGAAGCTTGCTTCGCTACCCAAAGTGGCATCCGAGATTCTGGCGTTTCCAAAACTTGCAATCGGCGCTTGGTATTGGTAGTCATAGATAGCAGAGGAAGTAAGACCATCGATATTTCTTGATTGTTTAACTCCACCTGTGCTCAGACGTGATACAACTTCAGAGGTCTTAAGCCAATCGGATGGAGGTTCAGTTCCTCCGGAATACAAGCTGAAATTAAAATCAGAACTCCCGGTTCCTTTCCATGTGTACGTTTTATTTGGTGCCCATTTGCCGGAACCCCAATCTTTCCAGGTTGTTGCTGACACCGAAGTAATGGTCGAATTAACCTGAATCTTGGATTGAATAACCGGTGTCAACATATTTTTCGTATTTGATGCGTCATACGCTTCATACCAGTACTTATTATATTGATAGATATTATCAGTATTTCCCGAGGCGTCATGATTTGTCGTATGCGTTAATGTTACAAGCCCCGTTGTTGTACTATATGTGTAGTCCACCTGAGATGTAACGCCGTCTTTATAGCTGGTCTGTAATGTAGGGCGTATATACGTTCCCTGCTCTTTCTGCCCCAATTGCTTAGTGTATACACTTAGACTTGATCGGCTGTAAGACTTAAGATTGCCAGCAGCATCATATATTGCGGAATAATACGGTGTGCCTTTGAGTAATCCTCGGTTATCACGCATGGTTTGATCTGTGTAAGCAGCTGAAAAATTAGTATCCATTAAACCATTAACAAAATATGTTTTTGTGTATCCGTCTAGCGCAGCCTCTATTTCAATGGGTGGAAGCTCATCCTCAACCAAGATTTTAACTTTTGGTATGACGGTTACCTCATTGTATTGAACTACGGTAGCAGATTGGTCATAGCTAGCTGTTGCCCTGTTATATTGATATTCTGTTATGAGTATTTCCGGTTGTCCATCTGCAGTAATATTTCCAGTAGTAATATTCATTTTTGAAACGGGATAGTCTTTCAACGCGCCTGTATATGTGTTATTGACTACTCTGTGCAGGTAAATTTTGTCTGCCTCATACAGTCTTTTTGTCTGATCAATAGTTATGAAGGTGTAGTTTCCTTGATACTGCGGAATTTGATATTTTATATTAGGATCCTCTACTGGATTCATCGTCTGATTTGATATTGATATAGGATTGGCAGGTATCGAATCATTTATTATCGGCATGAACTTGGCGTGGCCACTCAGGCCATTATATGTGAAGAAATTGTAGGCCGTTCGCAGAGCCTCCATATAGTCACCACATGGGCGTTCGAATGAATACCAATATCCGTCCGTCCGTCGCATTACCATGTGGAATTTACCAATAGCACCCTGCCAGGGTCTGGCAATAAAATATCCATTGCCCGCGCTTACTATGGAAGAGTTATTTCCTGAAATGGATCGTGTGCTTAACACAAATTGATTTGTATTTGGATCGAAATCAAACCAGTTGTACTGTGAGGAACCGCCAATATTGTTAATTGAAAACGCGGTGTAATCTTCACCGACTGCAAAACTGTAGTTATTCGAATTGCTGGTTGTGTCACGTCGGGACCATGAGGATGCGTTGAATCTCATCGTTGGCCGTCCATTTGCCGTATTGTTGATATAGGTTACCAATGAATTGCCAATGAGGATAGGCCCGGTATTGCTTCCATCCTGAATACTGTAAGAATCGAGCCCGTTGAAATTTTCGTCCCAACGTATTATTCGCTTTGTCTCCCCATGCGGCATTATGCTGGTAAAAGTCGATGATGGATAAAAATATGTTGGTTCATCGCCTCCACCATCTGTATTGAAACTTAAACTTGAATTCAAAGTAGAAATCTGCCAGTTCCCCAGTTCATCTAAATAGTACCATTTGATAACATCCGTGCTGCTTCCAAGTTGATTAAGAGTTATGAAGTTATTCACCCCTCCAGGAGAGGCCCAAAAGCGATGCAATACACCCGAATATGAATCATCTGTTATGGATTGTGTCCATGACGTCCCATTCCAGCGATATTGAATCAATTCACCCGATTCAGCGCCCAAGATCCCAACAAAGTCACGGCCAGAAAAGAAATGACAATTGTTATCAAAGTGATTTTCAATATCTGAATAGAATGTCGACACCGTCCAGTCTGAAGAATTTCTGGTGCTTTTTCTGAAGAGATAAGTACGTTTAATCATCTGTTGGACTGGAACTATGCCGTTCACAGTATCTTTGTCATGGACGTCTGCAATTAAGCAAAAAAAGTCTTTTTCAGTCAAAATCTCGAAGTCCTGAAGATCGTCGTCCCTGTCAATGCGACCAATTTGGAGCAATTGACCGCTGGAAACCCACTGCCCATCCCAATAATATGCAAAGACTTTTATCGAATCATTTCCGTTACGCCACGAGACCACAACATAGTCATCCGTGATCCAAAACCGCGGTTGACTATATCCCGAAGGTCTATCAATTGTGAATTCTCTGTTTGACAATGTTATTAAAGAATCTGTATAGGTATACATAACAGAACTACCCATTGGAAATGTGATCTTCTCCAAAGCGTGTTTATTCGGATTTGAGCTCCTGTACTCGAACTTCATCGAAGGAAGCGCTTCACCGCTTGCATTTTTTTGAGTAACCGCTGTCAAAACTCTTTTCACAAGATCGGCGTATCCGACGTTTACGTATGAGTAGGAAAATTCGACTGACAATAATTTCACATTTGATTCGTTGTACATCTCAATGTTTGACAGATACTTTTTTTCGTAGCGCTCCTGGTAGGCATCCGGTTCCGCGGCTTTTTCCGTATGAGGTTCTTTGTACTCAAGCGCCGCATCCTTTTGGGCGTAGTTGAATTGAGCGTACCTTTTATATGTATCTACTATTCGGTAAAGATAACTCGCCTCAGTATGATACTTACCCCCAGTTCCCACCTGATTCTTATCTTGCTGATATTGGAAATATATACTGTCTTTCCAGTTATTTGAAATACTTGAAAGATTCCAAATAAGGCCATATTGCTGTTGACCTGAGGTGACAACACTATTGCCAATCCAATTGCTCCACTTAACTGCCCATTGCACCGATTCGCCTAAGCTGTGCTTTCCATTGGCGTCAGAGGTTAACACACCACCATACGTATATGTGTTTCCGTCCTCTTTGATTATTTCCCACTTTTCGTCTGTGGTATCACATGTAATCTTCCAAAACTGATAGTTTTTAAGCTCATAGGTCAACTTGTTACCGGAGGTCCCAACCCTGATTAATGGGTTACTTGATCCTCCCGAAATTAGATAAAACTCATCATCGTGACGCGAGCCGGTATTTTTGTTATCAACAACAATTTTATCATAGTCAAATGACCAACCTAAGCCCAAAATCCCTGTCGGTGAAGTCAAATTCCAAGTGTCAATAAGATGATGGATGTTACTACTGTAAGCAATACTCACACTGGCATCAAGCCCATTACGGCCAGGTAGGCTTATCAAATTCAGTGGCAGCGCCAAATCTCCATTAAACAAATTAACTGAATTGCCGATCATTCCTTTAATATCTGCATTCAGTATGAATGTATTGATTTTAGGTGCGCTTTCAGAATATTCTTGTGAGAAAGTGCATTTTGTAATGCTCACATTTAATAACAATATGAACGACAACAATCGCTTCATAAAAATATACCTTTTTGATTATCAATATCCCTAGTTGACACTTAATTTTGTTTGAATTGCAATTCCCGCTTTACCTTGACGAGTTTTGTTATTGAAATTAATATTGTAATAATCTTGCCCCTGATAGTAACTCGCAAAGAACCACATAGACTTTCTGAACACCGGTGATTTAATTTTGGCTGTAGCAGAAAAAATGCCTTTGGGTATTCCTTTTGGTTTATCGATTATATCCGTGTAACTCGTTTCAAATTGGAAAATGTTGCCAAGATATTTGTATTCATAATGAAGCCTTCTTCTCCCATAGATGTCCTGAATTGCCGGATCAATCCCAAACCACCATCCATGAACCGGATGATGTTCATAAGATATTCCCATGTAATGTTTATCTAAATCAGGCAATGAAAAGAAGTATCCTAGCTGAATGAAATTGGTAGCAAACGAACCGCTTTCCTTATTGATCGAGGTAGCATTTGCATCGTCTGTTACGAACGTTTCACCGCCTTGACCATTCGAATGATGGCTTAAAATCAGGAATGGATATAAACTTACAGACCCTAAATCCAAAGCACCTTGAATAGTTATTTTCGGCATATAAGACGGGGTTTTCACTGGACTGGATCTTGTCCTATACATTTTGAGGATAACTTTGGGCGTAATAGTAATATTACCCTTAAATGTGCTTTGATCGGTTCCCCACTGCATGACCGGGTAATTGGGCGCTATCTGACCTTCAAATATTAAGTTCTCACCCATCGGGTATGATATGTAAGAGTCATCCTGAAGGGGGAAAGTGGTCTTATTCTGTGAATGAGCTTCGTTGACCAAAAGAACAAGCAGAACAGTTATGAAGAGCAAAATGATGATCTGCTTAATATCCCTGTGCAGTCTGGTGTCAGACCCGGCTTGGTCATTTTTCATATCGTTTTACCTTTTCATCTAAAGCCTGAATCTTCTTCTCTTGTGTCTCAAGCCGTTTGTTCTGCTCGATGATATACAGCGTCAATTCTTCAATCTTTTGGAGTAATTTCGCTTGCATATCTACTACAGCGACTCCCCCATCTTGAATCTCTTTCTCTGACGGTATACCGGGAAGGTGTTTGTATTTCTGAATATGTTTTTCAACTTCAGTTAAGGATCGAAGCTCAAAATCCTTTTCAAACACGTAGTCCGGCCACTTCTTGGCAGTCAGATACAGTTCCTGAGCTTTGATCTTCCCAAATACATTGAGCTTGTAATTAGGATCAGGTGTAGCGGTTCCGATTCCCACATTGCCTTCGATAATAGCACCATTGTCCGGGGCAGTCAGGTTGCCTGAGTAGCTTGAACCTATAGCAAGTCCTCCTGCTATGTCCAATTTGTTAACAGGGCTGGAAACACCAAGTCCAAGATTGCCGTTGTTGTTTGATAATCCCTGTAAAACATTTTCAAAGCCCGAGGCGCTTGAAGTTATCACTGGAATGCTTGTACTTATTCCGGCATTAATATTTGATCCTGTTGATCCTTGACTGATAAGCCTGCCTTTCACTTCCAGATCGCCTTCAATAATCATCTTTTTAGGCAATAGGGTTATCAGCTTTGCAAAGCTCCCACCAAATGGAGTAGAACTCCCACTGCTGAGAACGACATTCAGTTCGTTATTCTGAGCAACAAGGCCAAACTGGTTGGTTCCCGCATCAAAATGGACGGCATGATTGATCGGTATGTGGATCGCTTTGTTAAACCCTCCCCAATTAGGCCCGCCGGTCAGATCCAGCTTTGCCTCCGGTTTCTCCGTGCCGATTCCGATATTGCCCTCGCCGTTGATGAAGAACTGACTGTTGCCATTGATCCTGAAATTATACCCGGCATTCTTGAACTGGGTATTAGAATGATACAGATCGAAGATCGTCTGTCCTTGCAGGTTCTCAAACCCTCTGCCCGTTACCCCGATCTGAAGATAATTCTTGGCCAGATTATTGTAATCACCTACGAGCGACAAATTGTAAAACTTATCGTCCGGCCCTACGGTCAGTTTTCCTAAAGGCTGGTAACTGCCGATCAGTACTGCACCCTTGTTCTTATTAAACACATTCAACGTGTCCGAACTCGTCCACCAGCCGATCTGAGCGAATGATCGTGATGTGATGACCGAACTCATACACAAGATCCAAAAAAACTTTTTCATATTAACCCCTTATCTATTGAATCATTGATTCATTTTGTCATTGAGTCATTTGTTCATTGTTCACGGTTTGCCTTTTGCTTTCTCACGTCTCACGTTTCATTGTCCATTGAGAGAACTGTTTTTAAAAATCTGGTCTTTCAACGGTTGTTCGAGTTTTGCCCGTTGCTGTTTGAAATACGTTTCATCAAACGTGACCCATTTGACAATCGTTTCTTTGCCGTCGTGAACTTCATACACCGCGATATATTGATTAGGTTCGTATTGATATACTTTTAGCTTTAATAAAGTCTCCCCGGCTCCCATGGACAGATCGTTAAACAGGTTTCGTGATAGGATCACCTCCGAGGTCAGTGACTTACCTATGCCGGGATAAAGTTCAACGGCCTTAATGGTTTTGTTAATGACGATCTCCGTCTCGACGCCTTTGCTAAGTGTTCGTATCGCTATCATGCCTGCACAGGCGCCTAGAATGGCTGAGCCAATCCGGATTTCTTTCTTATTATTTTTGTCGTTGGCAATTTCCCGTCCGGCCAAATCTCCTAAGAATCCGGCGGTAATTCCTGCAATCAGCATAGCCGTCGCACTGGAACCGGGCCCCTTCTGCGCTCCATACAAAAAGATTTTATTCAAGGCCTTTACCGGGATTTCACTTACCACTTCCCTGCTCGCAACAATAAGCCTTTCTTCATTCGCGCCAACGATCTTGCACGGGATTTCCGCATCACCGATTGATAGTGAAGCGTATTGATTAACGCTGCTCGTCAGGGTTTTAAGCGTCGCTTCTGAAATAATATCCGGCTCTTTTACGATACGGACATTGAATGTACAACTGCTCATGAGAACCAACAGAAGGCCGCATAAGAGATGTTTGCTACACATAGGACTACCTCATAGGTTTATAGCGATTTTTTTTGATTACTCTGCTTGGCTAAGGGCTCACGAAAAAAAGTGAATAAATTCACCTGAAAATATAATTGTATTGAAATCCAAAAATCAATAGACATTATCGCAAGACAAAATCACAAGACAGAATCACAAGTAAACTTCTTAACCTGTCTCTTGCAGCCTTTTATTTATAAGGCTCTGCGGCCTTTTTGTGTCTTGCAAATAATCCATTAAAACCCTCGAATCCGGTTTTGCCGGCCCGATAGAGATTGCTTGAGTTCGACTCAATTTGTACTTAATCGAAGGACGATAATGGGTGGGAAGGGCGATATATTTGGACGGGGATATCTGTAGTCTTCGCTTAAAACACCGCAGAAAAGTGTTATAGTTAACAAAGCCAGACTGTGAGGCTACCAAGCTCAGATTGATTTCCGAGTTTTGTCCGATCAGTTCAAGGACACGAGCCAAGCGACAAGATTCTATGACTTTCTTTGGGTTGTCCCAGTAATAGCTGTATACCAGTTGATAAATATGTTGCGTCGAAACGCATAGAGTTCTTGCGAGGTAGCTGACGTTAAGCCGTGGATCGCATATCTTTTCGTGGAGAATTCGTTGGATCTGTGTGATTAGGCGTTCTGATTCCCGTTTCCTTCGCATGGGGTACTCCAAGTTGCAGTTCAAATGTCGTATTCGATTTAATTGTTTTCATCATGCAATAAGACACCAAAAATGATAAAAATGCATAAAAATTCATTGAGATTCTTTTTTGATCTGGCTCCAAAAAGCTCTTTATAATTTAATTAGAAATAAGTAACCGATATTTCTTTTTCCTTTATCCTCTCCACACATAAGACGGCAGAAAGTCGAAAATTGCATAAATTTTTTTTATTAATTTCTATTCATGACTTACAAGCAATTAATATTAATATACTTAGCGAATGAAAATATTTTCTGATTTGTTCAACTACTTTTGAAATATTAACCTGAGTCTTAGATTATTCCACAATTTGGGCATGAGCCCTGGTATCGCACATTTTTTATTTGATAGTATTGTTTTCGCTAAAAAACTTACAAAGAATTCGTGGCACAGGATTATAACTTTTCTTATGTACCGTATTTCCAGGTGATTTCTTTCACTTTTACCCCGCGTCCTGCTCCTTCAAAATTTTAACAATCTGCGTTTCCGGGTACTTACTCTTTTTCATAAAACACTCCCTTCTTAAGTTAAACATAAATAAATTCCTTTACTTTCAAACTGTCTAACTTTAGGGGAAGCTTTCATAGGCATTGGCTGAATGTTTGATAATCGTTGTAACCGGATTGATGGGCTATCAAAGTAAGATTCATATCGGGACTGGCTTTTATCATCCTCATAGCACACACAAGCCGGTATAAATCCAAGATTGTTTTGGGGGGTTCACAAAAACATTTGTATGTGCATTGATAAATGGTCTGGGTTGATACACCCAAGAGAGTAGCTATGCGGCTAACATTAAGTGAAGGGTCAGAGATTTGCTCGGTGAGAATTCTTTCGATCTCTTTGATTAATTGCCCGGGATTCCGTGGTCGTTGCATGATAAGAAACGCGATGCTTTTTCAGATGTCATATTATTGGTTACTATCACACAATAAGACAATGAAAAAGTCAAAATTACATAAATTTTTTTCAGTTTTTTTGATAAATATGGCATGCTCAGCTGTTATTCTTGTACTTAAATCTGAGCTGAATCTTGTGACTTGCTTGATTTTTTAGCTTTTCTTACTTTCTCCATCACCGCCCACGCCTGTCCACGTGCTTCCACGCGCTTCCACAACACGCTAATCATATACAATTATATATAATTACACTGATCATATATAATTATACATAATTACGCTGATCATACCTATTTATACCAATTTACACTGAACATATATAAACGCGCTGATCGTCTCTTGACGTGGCCTTTTTTTGATATTAAATTTCAGTATGACACTTAGAAAAGAAATATTTCAATCATTTCCTAACACACTTGGGAAGAATCCATGATCAGTATTGAGCGTTGCAAGGAAATATTGAATCGTGGAGAGCGTAAGTATTCGGACGAAGAAATTCAGAAACTGCGTGAACAATATTATAAATTGGCCGCAATTGAAATCGAACTGCTCAAACATGGTATGCTCAATGATCTAAGGCCTCAGTTGTGTTTACAACCCAAGGAAATCTAGTATATAATAGGATGATTAAATCATAAGGAATTATATGAAAAACGTTGTACTCTATCTTCGAGTGTCCACCGATGAACAAGCCAAAACGGGAACAAGTTTGGATATTCAGCAGCAGAAGCTAAACTACTTCTGCGAACGGGAAGGCTTGAACGTTATCGCCACCTTCAGGGAAGATTATTCCGGCAAGACTTTCAATCGCCCTGAGTGGAAAAAGCTCGTAGCCCTGGTTCGTAGTAACCGTTTAATAGACGGCGTGTTAGTCACGCTCTGGGACCGGCTTGGACGTAATCAGCGTGAAACTTCTAATATCCTATTCGATTTTGCACAAAGAGGAATCGAGATCAACGCCATCGAGCAGTGGAATGATCCTGACATGCCGGAAGATCAAATCATGCTCAATCTCCACACAGGCATGGCTGAGCTATTTAACCGGAGATTGTCCATTAGAGTAACTGAAGGCATGAGGCAAGCTAAACTAAATGGGCGTGTTGTTGGCAAAGCGCCCTTCGGCTATAAGAATGCCACGAACTCACAGGGACTGGCATATATAGAACCGCATGAGAACGCCGATTTGATAAGAACTATATTCCGAGAATTTGCTACTGGCCTCTATCATCCCGACGAATTAAGAAAGAAACTCAGAATCGAAAAAGGCTACTACAATTCTAAGAATGCTTTCCGGGCACTATTGACAAATCCTGTATACATTGGCAAGGTCAGAGTTCGTTCATTCAAGAACCAGCCGGAACATATCGTAGATGGCATTCACACCGCATTAGTTGACGAAGATACTTTCCTCAGAGTGCAAGATATACTATTCGGCAAGAAGCGTGGAAGCTATAAAAAAGACTCTGACGAATTATTTCCATTACGGGGTCATCTCCTCTGCCCATCCTGCCTTAGACTTCTCACAGCGAGCTTATCTAAGGGCAATGGAGGGCAATACGGTTACTACCATTGCCAGACGCCTTGCAAGTGTCGTTTTCGGTCTAGAGAAGTAGATATTGATTTTCAGCAGTTCATAAAGAAGTTGATACAGCCGCCTGAGAGAATGGAGTTGTATAAAGAAATCTTGCTTGACGAACTCAAACGTCAGCAGATGGACTCCGGCGTATCAACAACAGACTTGAAGAAGAAGATCACAGAAACTGAAAAGGATTTAGATAGCCTGGATGAGAAACTCATCAAGAACATCATACCTGCGGACCGTTACCAGGCCATGCGAGATAGGCTCACCCAAGAATTATCTCAAAGAAAGGCACAACTGAATCAACTTGGACAGATTCAGATTGATGCACCAAAATACGTGAACTCAGGATTCAATTTGTTAAGCAAACTGGATTTGTATTATGAGAGGTCGCCGGTAGCAATAAAGAAGAAACTAATTGGTTCGATATTCCCTGAAAAGTTGATCTACGAAAATAGCACTTATCGAACCAATGGAAATAATGAAGTTGTGGCTCTATTAGAGGGAAATTTGAATTTAGTGGGCATTACTGGATTCGAACCAGTGACCTCTCGCGTGTGAGGCGAACGCTCTGAACCAGCTGAGCTAAATGCCCTTAAAAAAACCAACCTTTAATCGCTATCTTGAAGCGTCATCTTTCATTTTGAAAAACTGCGCATCACCCCATAAACGCTCAAGATCATAGAACTCCCGCGTTTCTTTTTGAAACACGTGGGCAATCACGTCTATATAGTCCAGCAAAACCCATTTCAGGGATGAATGGCCTTCTTTGTGATGAACTCGCGACCCTGCCTTCTCAAGTTCATCCTGCACATGGTCGGATATGGCTCTCGCATGCATATCCGACGTGGCCGTGCACATCACAAAATAATCCGTCACGCTGGTTAAACCTTCCAGGTCCGCCACCACTACGTTTTCAGCCTTTTTTTCAAACATCAACTGGGCAATGCGCTTAGCTAAATGCAGTCCGGGCGAGTCCGATTCGGGTATGGGTGGTTTTATAGATGCTGAGGGCGGCTTAGGTTCATTATACGCCTCTAATTCTTTTTCAATCTCAGCAGGCGTAAGTCTCTCCAGATCATCATTAACAATATCATCCGCAACGTCAACCAATCTTCTCTTCGGCTCTTTCGTCGACTTAGTTTTGGGCGTTATGCTTTTTTTAACCGTAACCGACTTTTTCGTTTTTAACTTCGGCGTCACCGTTCCGGCTAATTTCGCCTTGGCATTGGATTTCTTTTCTGTGACTTTTTTTGATTTGGAAACAGGTTTTTTAACCGCGGTTTTTTTCGTTTTTGACGTTGCCTTTTTTGGTGCCGCTATTTTTTTTGCCGGTTTACCTGTAGGTTTCTTTTTTACCGGTTTAACGGCTTTTTTCGTTACCTTTTTTTTCTTTTTTGCAATGGCCAAAATAATTACTCCAAATATTCCAAAACAATAAATTTTTCGTGGCTAATATAATCCTCCGACTGCTGAAAATCAAGATATTATCCGTGAGGTTAAATAAATTAGATTGCCGCGCCGCTGAAGGATGCGCATTTCGACACGACGGAAACAAAACTCATATTGACTTTTAGGGATTTTTTCTCCAATTTGACCTGTTCAAAAAAACACAGTTCTCATCTTTTACCATTCCGTAAATTTTTAATCTCAAACCGTTGTAATTATCGAGGTTTTTATTTGGAGTACGAACTCAATTCTTTTCGATTGGATCAGTGCGGGAAACCGGACATTCATGATTCCGTTTTCGTTGCCCATACCGCTTCCATTATCGGTCAAGTAACCCTTGCCGAAAACTGCGGGATCTGGTTTGGGGCGGTCTTACGTTCCGATATGGCTCCGATATCGATCGGGAAGAATTGTAATATTCAAGATAATGCAGTGGTCCACGTGGACTTCGGATTTCCCACGTTGATCGAAGACAACGTATCGGTCGGCCATAGCGCGATCATTCACGGCGCAACCGTTCGTAAGAATTGCATAATCGGAATGCACTCGACGCTGCTTAACGGCGCGGAAATCGGTGAAAACTGTATCATTGGCGCCGGAGCGATAGTCATGCAGGGACAGGTCATCCCTCCCAATTCCATTGTGATGGGCGTTCCAGCCAAAGTCAAAAAACAAGCCGACGAACAAACGCTCATCGCGATCCGGCGTAATTGGGAAATTTACTGCGACTTCGCAAAAGAATACCGGAAATCTAAATACCACCGTCGAAAAGAATCTTTGTAAATAACTTTAAGTTCACATCAATAGGAGTTTGTTATGAGTAACGAACCTGTGTCACCTAACAAGGTTTTTTCGCGCCCCGTCATGCTTGGAATATTTATATTTCTTGTGTTGGGTATAATCATGATTTTCTCAACCGAGCCGGTCTTCCATAAATCCGACGAAGGACAATGGCTATTTCTAAGTATTCCGTTTGAATTTATTCTTTTTGCGCTGACCTTGTTTGGCGTCGCACTTTTTCATCATTACGTATTGCAGGTTGCCCTCACCGGCCTGACGGCCATTTTAATCTTCAAATTAGGGTTTACAAACTTTAATCTGGTCAGCCATCTGCACCATGAATGGGAGATTTTAATTAACTTGCTGGGCCTTTTGCTTGGATTTGCGCTTCTCGCCAAACATTTTGAGGAATCAAAAGTTCCTGACGTTCTGCCAAAGTACCTTCCTTCAGGCTGGATGGGGGGATTTGTCCTATTGTGCCTTGTATTTGTCTTGTCTTCTTTTCTCGATAATATCGCGGCCGCGATGATAGGCGGAACCATTGCCCTGGTCGTCTTCAAAGGCAATGTACACATCGGCTACCTCGCTGCGATTGTAGCTGCGAGCAACGCAGGCGGCGCGGGCAGCGTGGTCGGCGATACGACCACCACCATGATGTGGATTGACGGCGTCAGTTATAAGGACGTGTTACCCGCGTTCGTCGGCGCCTTTTTTGCGCTGCTCTCTTTCGGGTTTATTGCCGCTAAACAACAGCACGGTTTTCAGCCGCTTGTAAAATCAGATATGGAAAATATTAACATTGATTGGGGAAAGATCCTGGTCGTTGCCCTCATACTTATCGGCGCCATTTCTACCAATGTTCTTCTTGACTTTCCTGCAGTCGGCGTTTGGATCGCTATTTTTATTGGCGCGACTTTCCGCAAAACAGCTTGGCATGAACTGCCCGGCGCTTTGAAGGGCGCCCTTTTCCTTCTTTCGCTGGTGATGTGCGCATCCATGATGCCGGTGGATGCCCTGCCTCCCGCTACATGGCAGTCTGCATTTTCGCTTGGATTTGTTTCTGCGGTTTTTGATAATATTCCACTCACCAAATTGGCTCTCGATCAGGGCGGATACGACTGGGGCATTTTAGCGTATGCCGTGGGGTTCGGCGGATCCATGATCTGGTTTGGTTCATCGGCAGGCGTCGCGCTGTCCAATATTTTTCCAAAAGCAAAATCAGTGGTATTCTGGCTGAAAGACGGCTGGCACGTAGCGGTCGGTTACGTTATCGGATTTTTTATAATGTTGTATATTGTCGGTTGGAATCCGCATGCTCCGCATAAGGAAGACACGGGAACCGAAGCAAAAGAACATTCACAATTGATACAAAAGAGCAGTGAAAAAGACAACTGTTGTAATCCAGGACAAGTGAAAGCGGGTTTACCTAGTAGAAACGTAGTTGCAATTAAATGATTTTTTGACATTTCAATTAATCAAAAGCCTCACGTGTATCTAAGAGACTCGTGAGGTTTTTTTGATAATATAAGAGTGTTATGAGTATACCTGTGTTTAAGTTTTTATTAATTAACTTAAGGAGTGTGCCATGAGTAGCGAACCTGTTTCGCCCAACAAAATCTTTTCCCGCCCCGTCGTAATCGGAATTTTTGTCGTGCTCGTCATCGGTATTCTTTTGATGTTTGCGCAGGAGCCTGTTTTTCAAAAATCGGATACCGGGCAATGGCTGTTTCTGGGAATTCCATTCGAGTTTATTCTTTTTGCATTGACTCTCCTGGGCGTTGCGCTGTTCCATCATTATGTTCTGCAAGTTGCTTTGAGCGGACTTGCTGCAATCCTCATTTTTAAATTCGGATTTTCAGAATTCAATCTCATAAATCATTTACACCACGAGTGGGAAATTTTGGTTAATCTGCTCGGCCTGTTACTGGGTTTTGCTCTGCTCGCCAAACATTTTGAAGAATCGAAAGTACCGGAAATGCTGCCCCGATGGCTGCCGGGCGGATGGTTGGGGGGTTCGGTTCTGCTTTTCCTTGTGATGATACTCTCGTCTTTCCTTGACAATATAGCGGCGGCGATGATCGGTGGAACGATCGCAATGGTCGTTTTTAAAGGCAATGTACATATCGGGTTTCTCGCTGCGATCGTCGCAGCAAGTAATGCCGGAGGCGCAGGCAGTGTCGTTGGGGACACGACCACCACCATGATGTGGATCGACGGCATTAGCCCTCTCGACGTTACACATGCTTTTGTCGGTTCGATTGTGTCATTTCTTGGATTTGGTTTTATCGCTGCCAGACAACAGCACGCTTTACAGCCTTTGGTAAAAGCAAATATGGAGAACATCCAAATAGATTGGGGTAAAATCTTAATCGTAATTATCATCCTCGCCGGCGCGATCACAACCAATTTCCTTTTAGATTTTCCGGCCGTTGGGGTATGGATTGCCATTCTTATAGGTTCAACCTTTCGAAAAACGGCTTGGCATGAATTGCCCGGCGCTTTGAAAGGCGCTGTATTTCTGCTTTCACTCGTCATGTGCGCATCTATGATGCCGGTGGATGCCCTTCCGCCCGCATCCTGGCAGACCGCATTCTCTCTTGGATTTGTCTCTGCGGTATTTGACAATATTCCATTGACCAAGCTGGCGTTGGAACAGGGTGGATACGATTGGGGAGTTTTAGCTTATACGGTTGGGTTCGGAGGTTCGATGATTTGGTTCGGCTCCTCTGCCGGCGTCGCTCTGACCAATATGTTCCCCAAAGCCAAGTCGGTTGTGTTTTGGATCAAAGACGGCTGGCATGTCACACTCGGTTATATTATCGGCTTTTTTGCTATGTTGTATCTCGCAGGATGGCACCCGCATGCTCCGCATAAGGAAAAGAAAGAAATGGAAATAAGGGAACATTCACAGATCATGAACACAACGGACAAAAAAGACAATTGCTGTAAATCGGGGCAACTCATAGCTTGTTTGCCCGATGGTAAAACCGTAGCACTTAAATAAATTGATTAAGATATTAGCATCCTACTGTGGAATGTCTTAATTGTTCAGGAGAGAATCATGATTCAAAACACAAAGGTCCGTTTCGGTGAATGGATCACCGAAGCATGGAATCTGTTGACGGCTAAGTGGCAAACCTGGGTTGTCATGACGATCATATTCATTATCCCTATCATACTGATATATGGATTCATGCAGTACTTCAGTTTTAAGACCCAGCCTGCGATAACGGAAGGAAATATAATCCAGTCACTGATTGAAAGTTTCATGCAGTCGATGACGCTGGGCCTTGTTACGCAATTTCTCATTACTTTCGTCTCAGCATTTTTTATCGGCGGTATATTCAATACGGCATTTAAACAAATGAACGGAGAAGAAATATCCTATTCGGATATATTCAGCGGAACCGAATTTTACGTGAATATCCTCGTCGCCAGCCTTATTGTGAGTCTGCTGGAATTTGCCGGCGCATTTTTATGTTATATTCCTTCTCTCATCGTACGCGGTTTATTCTTTATGACCATTCCTTTGATTGTCAGAAAAAATCTCTCGCCGCTGGACGCGATGAAGGAAAGTTTTAATGCAACCAAAGGCGATTGGGTAATGTATACGCTATTTGCGTTTGTCGTCGCAATATTATCGGCGCTGGGCGTTATCGCATGTATCGTAGGTGTCGTATTCACGCTGCCTCTGCTGTTTCTTACGACCGCCGTGGCATATCGCGATTGTTTTGAACCGGAATTGAAGCCTATGTCCCGCGTAGATGAACTCTACAGCAAATATTGCCGGAACTGCGGCGCTTCCATTCCTGTCAATGCAAGTTTCTGTGATAAATGCGGCATGGGCCAAGTATGATGAATTTCAAATTCTCACATGCTAACCGCATGGCTGGAGTATTTTCAACTTCGAAGAATGAAAAATATACACAAGAAATGAAAAATTATCACGTTGCCGAATAAGCACTTTGACATTTTTTGTTTTATGTTTAGTGTTACGCATTAGCATGGGGTCGGGTAATAGCTAAAAACGAAGTATGGGTGTCGAAAAAAAAGTTCGTGAAACCTCGGAATATCACTCTAAGATAAAGGACTGGTCAAGAGAGGACCGTCCACGAGAAAAGCTGGAGCAGCGCGGATCGGCTGCATTGACCGATGCGGAACTTCTGGCGATACTGATCGGAAGCGGCACGAAACGCATCACCGCGCTCGACCTTGCGAAAACGCTGATCGGCGATTACGGAAATATTGCGGAATTGGCCAAATGTAATTTTCAGGAATTACGTCAGTTCAAGGGTATCGGCAAGGTAAAAGCGATCAAACTTGTTGCTTCATTTGAAATACTCCGCCGAGTACAGGCCCATCGGCCGAATGAAAAAGTAAAAATAAAAACACCGGACGATGTCGCTGACAAATTTATCCCCTTATTACGCGACCTCAAAAAAGAAATCTTTCAAGTGGTCTTGCTTGACAGCGCCAATAGGGTGATTCGCGAGGTGACCATTTCCGAAGGAACGCTCAATGCGAGCCTTGTTCACCCGCGCGAAGTATTTAAAGCGGCAATTGATGATCGTGCAGCCAGCGTGATTCTCCTGCATAATCACCCTAGCGGAAATTCGGAACCGAGTGTGGAAGATATTTCGATCACGGAACAGCTTCGCCAGGCGGGTAAGATCATGGGCATTCCGGTTCGTGATCATATCATCGTGGCCGGCGCGCAGTATACCAGTCTTGCAAAATTGGGTTACTTATAATGCGAATGGTCTTGAATCATGAAGGACTAATTCGTACACTGAATACCGTAATTATTTTTGTTTGTTCACTCGACCATAAAATAAATCATGATCGCACATATTCAGGGAATCGTTGCAGAAAAAACTCCGATGCGGGTTGTGATCGATGTCAGCGGCATCGGATATGAACTGCTGATTCCAATAAGCAGTTATGATAAAATCGGCGCTATCGGTGAAACGACAAAACTACTTACCTATCAGCACGTGCGCGAAGACGTTCTTCAATTATTCGGATTCTCGACGAAAGAAGAACGCGAAATGTTCCTGCTCCTGATTTCTATTTCCGGAATAGGCCCGAAGTCGGCGCTCGGTATCATCTCCAGCATCGCCGTAAAAGAGCTGAAACACGCCATTGCTCACGAAAATTTAACTCTTCTCACTGCCGTCCCTGGGATTGGAAAAAAAACGGCTCAGCGGATCGTGGTGGAACTGAAAGACAAAGTCGCAAAAATGGGCGTTACGGTCGATGCAGCATCCAAATTTGCGGCCTCCGGATCATCGCAAACGGCAGACGAAGCTATGATGGCTCTGATTTCCCTCGGTTATCATAAATCCGTTTCAGAAAAGGCGATTGTGCGCGCACTTCAGGAAAATCCGGACAACCCGATGTCGCTTCAGGAACTCATCAAAGCCGCCCTGCGTTACGCTTCCGCATAACAAAATCGAATAACTTCATCTGGAACCCAACAACGTTATGACCATTAGCCGTTTACTGTTTCATGCATTCTTATTTCTCAGCTTTGCTCTTACCCGGATTCATCCGCAGACCTATAATTTCATTCAAGATGATTTCAGTTCAATTGAAGGCGTTGCGATAGCTGAAAAAACCATTTTGAAATTAGTCAATGCGGAGCGCCAAAAGGCCGGATTAAACGAATTGTCCTATGACGTTTCTCTGCAATCCGCCGCGCGTCAGCATTCGCAGGAAATGCTGAGACTTAATTATTTTTCTCATACCTCACCCACGGTCGAATTAAAAAACCCGTCGGATCGCGTTTATAGAACCGGATTATCGGATTACGTGGTCGGAGAAAATATCGCCGTGCACAGTTTAGACGTCGCGCCCGAAGAGGTTGCATCGCAACTAATGGAACAATGGATGAAGAGCCCCGGCCATCGCGCGAACATCTTGCGTCCGGAATTTACGCACATCGGCGCAGGCGTGATTTCCTTCAAAGACAGCGTCGTAAAGGATACTCTCATTCGCGGCGCTCGCGGCAGATTAGTCATATATACGATACGGCATTACGGAACGCAGGTCTTTACCTCCCGAAGTATCTTGTTTTCTAAACTAGAGCTTTCGAAAAGGAATTCTGAATTTTTGATTTTTGACTTGCAGTACGATTACGATCGCGGCTCGCTTGCATCATTCAATAACTATACACAATTTTTTCAGCCTTCCGATGGCAAGATGTCGATACACATTGAATTTCCATTGCAGCCAACTATACAGATATTCCTTGCTCGCATTCAAAACGATTACACAAAGGAATATGTATCTTTTTTTCAAGACGACTTCGTTTACAAAAACATTCTAAAAACCACGGACAAACTAAGTCTTATTCCCTTTCCTGTAATAAACAAAGAAATCAGAATTGAAAAAAGAACGGCATATTTTCTGGAAGGCGAAGCCGTTGTTTTGAACGCGGAGGTTAATTCACAGTGTTTGCTGCATATTGATGACGACCGCTATTACGAACTTGAGGTTGTTCAAAACAAGATTCAGTTCAAAATTCCGATGGTCGAGGATGGAAAAACAAAGAAACTTTCGTGGGCACTTGGCAGCACAGGGGAAAAAATTGTGCGAAATCAGTTGATGATCAATACCGCTGAATTAAAGGTAGAAGGACCGGTAAAAAAGGTGTTTGTAAAGAATTAAGTCCGTGGCCTAATTGGCAGCTAATTCTCTCGTGTAGTTTTATCCGAAGTTCTGACATCGATATATCCTTTGGTGAATGGCCTGTGAAAAAAAATATCCCAAAAAAAGTTTAAAATATACCGCATTAATACACGAACAAACCCTTCATCATAAAATCTGCGCGCGGATGTAAAAACGTAAGCGCGATGGTAGAATCTCACTTTTCCTTCCCGGCTCATCCTCCTCCCGATTTGAGTATCCTCGCTCCAAAATTCCAGTCCCGTATCAAATCCGCCGATCTTTTCAAGCAATGATCTTCGCAATGAAAAATTTCCTCCGTAAAAAACGCTCCCTTTATTTAAGATTCTGTTTATCACAAGTTGCGTCAACGGGACGAGGGTCCAGTGATAAAGCCACAAGGTCAGCCGCCCGTACCAATTCCAGTCATGGTATTTGTACGGTCCCGACATGGCGACAAGTTTTGGATCTTCTGCAAATTTTTGTTCAACGAAGCGGATCAGATGTTTAGGGATTTTTGTGTCGGCATCGATATACATCAATACATCGCCCTTTGATGAGCGGTGTCCGCATTCACGCGCTTTGGTGAGACCTTTTTTTGGCTCGGTTATCACCGTCACATCGGAAAACGATCGTGCGATTTTTTCCGTTTGATCCGTGCTTGCATTATTAACCACAAGAATTTCCAGGACACACTCCGGTTTATCGGCGTTTACTACGGATTCAAGACACGCGCCGATGATACTCTCTTCATTATATGCAGGAATGACAATGCTTATTTTCATTATAGTTAATATATAACGTGGGTAATGAAACGTCAATAGCCAATCGGTTGCTAAAATATAATAATATTATTTAATTTTGATTACCGTTTTGATAACTTTGTATTATTGAACCACACATTTGTAACAATTGAATTAGCTGATCTAAACCAACATACGCTAAATACCTAGACGACATGATACTCAAATAATATTAACAAAATAAGGGCTTTATGAATAACCTCACCATCCGACGCGCGCAAAAAAAAGATCTGCCCGTTATCGTCTCTTTTAATCAGAAAATGGCGATAGAAACTGAAAACAAACAATTAGATGAAACGCTTCTCAGGCGAGGCGTTGCAAATCTCTTTGACCAACCTCAATACGGTTTTTATTGTGTTGCTGAATTTGAAGAAAGCATAGTAGGTCAACTTATGATAACTTATGAGTGGAGCGATTGGCGAAACGGGCTTTTTTGGTGGATTCAGAGTGTGTTCATTCATCCCGATTTCAGGGGAATGGGTGTTTACCGGAAGATCTATGAATTTATACTCACCGAATCATCTAAGCACCCTGTTTGCGGAATCAGACTATATGTTGACAAAGACAACGTTAATGCCAAAATTACCTATCAAAAATGCGGTATGGCCGTATCGCATTATGACATGTTTGAAACTGAATTTGTGCGTGGGTAACTGAGCAGTAAATAGTGTAAAGTTTAGTTAATGCTCCTCGTCAAACCGGTCAATAAATTCAATAAATATATTGACAAGAAAGGTTTCTTTAAGTATATTTTTCACCGGTTTTTATGGTCAAAAATCCATGTGATTTTGTTCGAACTTATCCCGCAAACACCCGTCTTTTTGACAGAAGTAGTTTGACAGATAGCGGCTTTTATCAGAGGCAATTATGTCCGAAAAATTAAAACGTATTTTGATCGTAGATGATGAAGAAACTCTGACATTCAGTTTGTATCAGAGTTTTATTATCTCCAAAGAAAATTACGAAGTAGTCACGGCGGCTTCCGGCAACGAAGCATGGGAAAAATTTACCGAAAATCCATTCGACGTTGTGCTCACCGATATTACGATGCCCGGTATCACGGGCATTGAACTTTTGAAACGCGTCAAAAAAGAACGTCCTCAGACTTTTGTTATCATGATGACCGCTTATGGCTCGGATGAAAAAAAGGAAGAAGCTATGAATAATGGCGCTTTCCGGTACGTTGAGAAACCGTTTGAAATAAAGGCGATGAAAAATATTATCGCTGAAGCTGTGAAGTAAACTCGAAGGTTATGGTATAATGGCCCTGGTTGGTAATTTAAAAGATTTGAAACTGGCAAATATTGTTCAGTTGAACTGTCTGGAGAAAAATGAAGCGTTATTCACGCTTGATCTCCGTCAGAAAGTCGGCAAGATCTATTTTGCGGAAGGTAATATCGTTCACGCGACCTTCGGCAATTCAGAGGGCGAAGAAGCCGTTCATCAGATCTTAAAGATCAAAGAAGGGCCGTTCAAAGTTGAGAACGATGTTCCGCCGCCGAAACGCACGATCACGACGCCGTGGAGCAATCTTCTGTTGGAAGGCCTGCGAATTATTGACGAGGCGACTGAGGCAAAAGGCGATGCGCTGACTAAATTCAGCAAAGATATAAAAAACGTCAACGGCGTAAACGGCGTTCTTATCTGCAGTATCCTGGGAGAAATTCTCATGGAAGAGGGTATTGCAAACGGCAAGCGCGCATCGGCCGCCATGGCATTTATCACAAGAAAGATCGAAAAGATCGGACGCGCAACCAAGTTCGGCACATTTAAGACCGGCATTTTAAGCGGAAAAACGGAACGAAAAGTACTGTCGAAGTGGAACGAGGATGTAGTTGAATTAAATGTAGACCCAAAGGCTTCAGTCGAAGTTATCGAGCAATCGCTGCTAAAGGCCGAGTCGGCGCCTCGTTAAAGAAAAACACGCGACCCTAAGGAATGTATGAAGGATAAATTGGCAGAAATAAATAGCGTAGCGGGCGTCAAGTCCTCTTTCTTTTATTTGAATGACGGAGAAATCGTGTTTCAGTCCTTGCCGCCCGGTTTTGACCAGGATACGTTCGTCGAAATCGCAAAAGATTTTGTGCAAATGGCGGCGATATGCGACAGACTTCAGTCGGTGAGCAACGAATACGATCTTAAGTACGACAGCGGCAGAATAATAGCATTTACCCAGCATAACTATAATCTGGTCGTATTGTGCGATGTGAATGTGAGCCTTGCTATGTTACGGCTCACCATCAATGTCGCCATCGCCGATCTTGAAGCCGACAAAAAATTTCAAAAACGCGTAGCCAAAGTGGAAACGACGCGGCGTAGTTTTCTGGTTCGCAGCAATATGGATCCGGACAGCTGGACGCTCACCGAGATAGTCAACTAATTTTTTGTAGGATAAGGAGACTTTATGTCAAGCGTATTAACGGGAAATTTGGCGTATGTCGAAGTGATCGATATCCTCAAACTGCTTGCATCGGGCGACAAAGACGGAAAACTCTTACTGCAAAAAGAAGACGCTCGTGAAAACGGAGAAATTTATCTCGCAGGCGGACGTGTCGTGCACGCGGTATGCGATAACTACCTTGGAGAAACGGCATTCCGGGATCTGGTTCTTTGGCAGTCGGGCAAATTCGCATTTGAACCCGGTTCGACGACCACACAAAAAACCATTGAAAAAGATACGAGCCAATTGCTTTCTGAAAGCACTGCTCTCTTTCAATCATGGCAAAAAATTCATCATCTTATCCCTTCCTTTCGCATCAAATTCAAACAAACCGGGCAGGAGCCCCACGGTTCGATCAAGTTAAAGGGTAATGACTGGGAGATTCTGAATGCATTATCGGACGCCGAGTTATCTGTTACCGAATTGTCTCAGAAGATGAATATGAGAGAAATGGACATTGCCGCTATTTTGTACACTTTGGTTGAGGCGGGCGTTGTCGAATCCGGCGCCGAAACGAAGCCTGTTCGCAAAGAGGTCGTTGATGAAAAATTTTTCAAAACGGTTGAGAATGAGTTGATACAGCTTATAGGCCCGGTCGCATCTATTATTGTCGACGATGTGATCGAAGGATTTGGGGAAAGCCGCAGCACGTTTCCTAAAGACAAAGTAGCTGCGTTGGTGGAAGGCATTAGTAATGAAATTTACGATCCCGCCAAACAGGTTAGTTTTCAGAAATTTATGTTTAAACAGATCAAATCTCTGTAAAAATTTGTTTAAGTGAAAATCGGAGTGAAGTATGGCTAAAGGTCTCAGTCTTAAATGGAAAGTGCCGATCGTTATTGTTAGCGGCGCGCTCATCATCGGAGTGGGTATTACTTTCCTTGTAGTAAAACTTGTATCGGATTCACTGCAGACGGAATTGACCGAACGCGGGAAAGCCATCGCAACCACATTGGCAAAACAAGTCGAAAGGCCGTTGGTCGGCGACGATGAAGTGGATATTCAAAATCTTGTCGATATCTCATCCAAATTTACAGCCGTATCTTATGTCTATATTTCCGATAAAGATAAAAAGGTCGCGGCCCAAAAATTTAAGGTTGGTTCGTACAACCAACGCCAGGTATTGCAGGAAAGCGTGATCAAGGAGATCAAGAGCGATTACAAGATCGATCTTACAAAGGTGGAGAATGCCAATGAATTAGGCGAAATGGTTGAGATTGAGAATTATGAGATATCAACTCCAATCGGCGAAAGCGTGCTGGGTTATGCCCACGTGGGCATGTCGCGAAAATATATGGACGATATCATTCGCAGCACGGCTATTTTAGTTGGCGGCGTCCTGGCATTTTCAATAATTATGGGCATTATCGTTTCTGTATATCTTTCCAATAAACTGACCAAACAACTTTTATATCTCACAGACTCGGCTGACAAAATCAGTATGGGTGACCTTGAGAGTATCGTTCGAATAGACTCCTCAGATGAAATCGGGGAATTGGCTAATGCGATCGAACGATTACGTGAGAGCTTAAAAGCTGCGATCGACCGGTTGAAGCGAAAAAAGATATCCTGATCCTGTATAGTTTAAGAAAAAAAATATTGACTGTTGATCAAAAATTATATACACTTAGGTTAAATCAATTCCCGTTCTGATTTCATACCGCATTTCAACAGCAAAACGAAAATTTTGTTAATTCTAACATAAAAAAGGGTACCGTTATGTTGCAGACGAAGAAATTAAAAGACGGCAGTAAACAAATTATCCTTAACGGGAAACAATTTGAAGGCGTCACAAAGGTTTTGTCTGAACTGGCTTCAAAGACTAAAGCCTCTGCGATCCTGTTCGCCGACATGAGCGGGCAGTTGATCAGCCAGCGCGGAAATACCGATAAAATGAACACGACGGTGCTATCCGCTCTTGCTGCGAGTGATTTTGCCGCAACAGCCGAAATGGCGAAACTCGTAGGGGAAGACGCTAAATTCAAATTACTCTTCCATGAGGGCGAGAAAAGGAACGTTTATCTTTCCAACGTCGGGGATAATTTTTTTCTTGTCGTTGTGTTTGATACCAGCGTTACACTTGGACTGATCCGCATCTATACTAAAAAAGCAATTCAGAATCTGTTGGATATTTTTGAAGATTCAGCAAACCAAACCGACGACAGCGCGAAAGACCTGATTGATTCCGAGTTCGGTTCTTTGCTCGGCGACGCTCTGGATGAATCGTTCAAATAACGGATCTTATATTGAATTATTTTAAACCAATTAATAGAGAGGCAGACTAATGTTCATCAATTGGGCGTTGCAAGAGATAAACTTGAAGATAGTTTACTACGGCCCCGGTATGAGCGGAAAGACCACCAACTTAGAGTATATTCACTCCAAAATGGATCCATCCTTAGCCGGTGAACTCGTTTCGTTGAAAACCAAAGAAGATCGTACCATCTTTTTTGACTTCCTGCAGTTAGAAGTCGGACGTATTAAAGGTAAAAAACCGAAATTTAATTTATACACCGTTCCAGGCCAGGTGTACTATGCCTCCAGCCGTAAAGTTATTTTGAATGGAGTAGACGGTATCGTATTCGTCGCCGATTCGCAAAAGCACCGAATGGACGGCAATATTGAAACCCTGTTGGATCTTGAAAACAATTTGCGCGAAGACGGACACAGTTTGGACACTTTCCCCTGGGTTATCCAGTACAACAAACGCGATTTGCCGGATATTGAAACGGTAGAAAATCTTCAGAAACGCCTCAATTATTTCAGCGTTCCGTATTATGAAGCGGTCGGAATTAAGGGTAACGGTGTTTTTGATACGTTAAAAGCTATAATCAATAAAGTCGTGGGCAACGTCCAAAAACAACTCTAATCACATTTACATTATGTTTTATAACCCCGCATGGTTAAATGTGGGGTTTTTTTTTGATTTTATTGTAACTATTCAGGTTTGTATGAATGATTTAAGAACAAGGATTAACGATATTTGATTTATGATTTTCGACTTTTCGCGCTTATTGCTTTTGACTATTTTTCTTTGCTGTCTCAACTCCGGTTCCTTGATTCTTAAATTTTAAATTGTTAATCCTTGTTCGTTATTCTTTCTTGCTGAGTAGTCACGTTTTATTTTATGAGAGGTTTAATTTGGATCTGTTTCAATCTTTTGTGGTTGGTTTAGTACAGGGATTAACCGAGTTCCTGCCTATCAGCAGCACGGCGCATGTTCGCATCATACCGTCTCTATTAGGATGGAACGATCCAGGAGCAGCTGTTACAGCCGTAACGCAACTCGGAACGCTTGCCGCAGTTCTCGTGTTTTTTAAGAATGACTTATGGTCTCTCACTCAGGCCGGAACAAAATCTATCGTTCACTTTAAGCAACGAAACCAATGGGACGTGGAGACGTTAAGGCGGATCAAATTGGCTTGGTTTATCGTGCTCGGCACACTACCTGTTGGTATATTTGGCCTTGTATTTAAACATCAGATTGAAAACGATCTTCGGAGTCTGTCCATTATCGGATGGAGCCTCATAGGATTAGCGTTGTTGTTAGGCTTAGCGGAAGTAGCAGCCAAACACCGGCGAAAGATCGAAGAGATGAATTTTCTCGACACGCAGATTATCGGCATTGCTCAGGCCGTGGCGTTAATCCCCGGTTCGTCGCGTTCAGGCGTGACCATAACGGCAGGCTTGTTCTTAGGATTAACACGGGAGAGCGCTGCACGGTTTTCATTCCTGTTATCCGTGCCGGCGATCCTGGCAAGCGGATTACTTGAACTCAAAGATATTTTGCAGCATGGCATCGGCGATGAGGGATTGTTTAATCTGATCGTGGCAACCGTCGTTGCGGGAATCGTCGGCTATTTCTCGATTGCGTTTTTACTGCGCTGGCTTCAAACGCGTTCCACGCTTATCTTTATCGTGTATCGGATCGCGCTTGGAATTTTGATCCTGTATCTCTCGACTCATCAAATCATACGATAACTTAGAAAATATAAATAAAAAGGCGCTCACGTTTGAGCGCCTTTTCGCATTCCGAATGTGCTTCCAATATTTAAGGATGCATATCGTAAACAGAAAGTTCTGATAAAGATTTTGTACTCCCCGTTCCTCCTACATTATTGCCGTCTTTGTGGCAGGAATAGCAGGCCCAATCTAAAGTAACGCCGGCAGATTTTCCACTTGCCAGGCGGATGGAACCTGTGCCGGTCATAGATCCAATAGTAAACATAGAGTCTTTAGGAACGGCCGTATCATTGATTTTAAAGATGTGACTGGAAATGTCGCCTTTATGTACATTAGCGGCAATAGCTGATTTTCCGGTATACGCCATGTGGCACTTGGCACAGTCCACAGAGGCGTGCGGTCCGTTTTGAATCTTACCTGTGTGACAACCTGAACTTGTGCATTCGATTTTCATATTCCCGTTGCTGTTGTCTCTGAAGTACAAAAGGCCCTTGTGCGGATCATGGCATGTGACGCACGATAAGTTTGAATGTGGGCTTGCCTTGAGTTCATTGTACTGCTCATGATGTTCCACAAAACCTTTATTGACCGGCACGGTGGCTGTATATCCTCCGCGCTGATGGCATTTGCCGCAAAGCGCATTTGTACGATCAATCAGCATAGGTATGCCTTCAGGATTGAATGCGTGCTGTGAACCTTTATCATGGCATTCTTCGCACTGGACACCGGTAAATTGAAAATTGCCAAACATGTTGGGTTTCCATGCGCTGTCAGGATCTGCACCGGTGGTATGGCAAATAAAGCAGTTGTAATCGTACTTTGTTTCAGAAGTTTTATTGTAATCAGCAAAAGCCGACGTAGCCAGATTGTACTGATTCAGACCTTGACCGCCACCGTTACCGCCGGTTCCGTAAACAAACCCATCCGATTTGAGAAAACGGGCTTTCCACCCGTAACCTCCGATTACATACTCGAAATCCGTCCAGGAGGTCCCGGCGGGTGGATTGGGGACTCCAGCTGATGTACCTGCCGGAAATGTGGGAGCAACCCCGTTTAATTTCTGCACTTTGTAGGGATGGCCGGATTTTACAAAATCGGCATAGATGTCCGGATGGCAATCGGCAGTAGCACAAGTCTCCGATCCAACATAGGCGATTGGTGGTGCATCGACCAAAACCTCTTTCTTATCGGCTTCGCAACCTACAACAAGCACCATGAATACAAGGGTAACAGAGACTCTCAAAAAACATGATATTCTGTTCATATCTTCTCCTCTTCTAAGGGTTATTAGTTGTATTTGACATTTGCAGTTAATACAAGCAAGAGAGTGCAACCTCTCCGAGCAAAAGTATTTAGTGTGGTAAAGTTAAGGACAATTGACATTCTTACAACTTAAGTTATCCTTAATTTTTATTAAGAAATTGAGCCTAGATTTAAACTCATCATGGCGACTAAATACATGGTGTTTTTCCCACTGAATCATAAGCCACGACAGGCTCTGGTTCGTAATTATTAAGATTATGGAAAGGTACATTGTCTGCAACTTGTTGTAACGACAGCGCGCTCACCGGACATTCTTTTTCACAAAGTAAACATCCGTTGCAGTGAAGAGGATTTGCTAACCACGGAAATGTCATCATTCTCGCCGGAGGCAATTCCCTGTTTTCATCCGAGTGAAGCGACAGGAAAGACAAAAGTTCGCCTTCAATATTATATGATTTGTGAACCCTCATGTCGATAGCCCGATGCGGGCATACATCCATACAGATACCGCAAGAAATACAAAGTTTTGCATTCAACTTAAGACTGAACATTTTTTGAACCCTCTTTTATGAGCTTGCTATACAGCCTTACAGCTTTTACAACGGCAAACACTCCGATAACTGAAAGCATAAGGAATGACGAGTAAAACGTCATGACCGAAAGCTCCGGGTTTTTATTGGAACGCCACGAATGCAACGTTTGCCAAAACGCGGTTTGTGCAACTGCATATTCACTGCCCGGCCCCTCCATAACAAAAACATAACCGACGATATTGAAAACACCTCCAATTACAACCAGATAAGTTGTAAAGCGAAATGCTTTATTAATGTCTTCGGTGTTATGAAAAACTTTCACGGCCAATGCGGCGGCCAGAGCCACTGTACCAAATGGTATAAAAGGAAGCCCGATCTTTATATCGGCCATTAAGTCCAAATTGAGATTCAGGAATCCGAAAAGAACTGCAAGAAAAAGCGAGCCATCACGTAGTAAAACATACATCATCCACCACAAATCTGCCGCAACCCTTAATGTGAACCGCGACAGGATGCGTTCAAAATACGGTCTGCCAATGTGAAGTAAACATGAAATGACGGAAGCCAGAATTCCGAGATCGCATAAGGTTTGTGCTGTCCAGATTTCCAATGATTTATATGTTTCCATCTTTGTTTTCTTTCGTTTCTTTACTAAGCCCGCACTTTCACAACGGAAGAAAAATGCAAGAAAATTGATGGACTATCAACTTAAGTTATTCTTAATTATTATTAAGTAATGTGCTTATCGGGTTTACTCACATACGTCATGGTGAGCCCTTCGGCAGGGCTCAGGACAAGCTTGTCGAACCATGACCAAGTTTAGTAAAATCAGTCTTTCGACTTCGCTCAGACTGAAGGGTTCTCTTCCATTTGTGAGCCAACCCGATAAGCACGTTAAGTAATGATGAGGGGATCTAAACTAACGGAGGAAGTGTGATGCGGAAAATAGAACCGGTAGTATCACTTTCAAGTGAGATGGTTCCTTGATGGATGTTGATGGCCCATTGAGCAATGGAAAGGCCTAAGCCTGCTCCGCCTGTTTCACGAGAACGGTCTTTGTAAATTCTGTAAAAACGGTCAAAAATTTTTGTTTGATGTTCGGGCGAAATTCCCGGACCATTATCTTTAACCTCAATGATAACTTCTTTATTACTTTCCGCAAAAAACCGGATATCAATGTTCCCCCCCGGCTGTGTATATTTGATTGCGTTGTCAATAAGATTTAAAATAGCTCGCCGGAATATGGTTTTATCTATATCGTAAAAAATTCCTTCGTTCCCGTCAATGTTTGTGTTTTGTTTTTTTTCTTCAGCTAATACCGAGACCAACTCAAAACATTCCTTCATGAATAACCGAAGGTCAACACGCTCCTTTTGAAGGGCAACATATCCGGCATCTGCTTTTGAAAGAATCAATAAGCTATCCACAAGGTGAGTAAGCCGGTTTGTTTCTTCGAGCATACTTGCAATGACTCCCCGATAATGTGAGGAAGGTTGACCTTCTTGCATTCCAACTTCACCGACGCTACGAATAGCGGTAAGAGGCGTACGAAGTTCGTGAGAAGCATCTGCCGTAAAACGCTGCAACTGCTGAAACGATGTATCCACTCTGACAAGGAGCTCATTGATGCCGTTGGCCAGATGTCCCAGTTCGTCATTTGGGTTCATAACCGGCAACAGTTCCTTTAAATTTTCGGCGGTTATTTTCTTAGCTTTAACCACCATCCTGTCGATCGGCATCAACGCCCTTTTTGCCATCCGGTACCCGCCGATAAGCGCTCCTATAAAAACCAACGGGCTGGTTAGCAATAACGTCATCATAAATTCATTCATTTCTTCAAACACAAACTCTTCGCTCATTGCGATTCGAATGAAATACGTCTTACTTCCAACCGTATAACCGGTGGAACGCACTCTCATTCGGTCTCCATTCCTAAAAACCATGGAAAGCGGTTCGTCATTTTGAATAAAATCTTTTTCTTTGGGCGATTCACCAAGCGCCTGATTATTTAGAGTCCGACTTCGATAGGCAAGAGTTCCATCGTTGTTCCATACTTCAACAAAACGCTCATACCGTTTCGCATGATGCAGCGAGTCCTCATGATCTATTTTATGAGAAATTCCGGGTGTTTGGAGCAACAATTCCTGAATGATCTCGAGATCTTCTTCAAGATTCATATCAATCTGTTGAGTCAGATAAAAGTAGAGAAAAAGCGAGGTGGACAGCGCGTATAAAAAGACAAGTATACTTGTAATAATCGTATATCGAATAGCGAGACGTGTACGTATGTTTTGATAATTAAAGATCATTATTTTTATTATCGCTCAAGATAAATCCGACGCCGCGTAAAGTATGAAGCAGTTTCGCTTCAAAAGGATCGTCAATTTTTTTCCGCAAATGAGCAATATGAACGTCGATAACGTTATCCAAAGGAGTTGCGCGCGCCATTTCATACCACACTTTCTGGCTGAGCATTTCACGGGAAACGATTTTATTCTTGTTTCGAAGAAAATACTCCAGTAATTCAAATTCTTTATTGGTCAGTTGCAATGCCCTATTATCCCGAAACACTTTTCTTGTTAACAAATTCATTTCAATGCCTGCAAAGGTCAACTGTTGAACTGCTTCTTGATTCCCGCGCCTTAGCAACGCACGCACACGGGCAACTAATTCTGGAAAAGCAAATGGTTTAATAAGATAATCATCCGTCCCTGCGTCAAATCCGGTGACTTTGTCTTCAACGGAATCTTTTGCAGTAAGCACAAGTACCGGCGTTGAAATAGATTTTTGCCGCATGGTTTTTAATATTTCAATTCCATCTCTCCCGGGGAGCATCCAATCCAGAATCACAAGATCAAATGTTCCCGAGTTAATACAAAAAAAACCATCCTCGCCATTGTAGGCAACGGTTGCATCAAATCCTTCTTTTCCCAAACCTTCCTTTAAGGCGCGGGCAACTTTTTTTTCGTCTTCAATAATAAGGATTTTCATAACCTAATTTTTTAAGGATACGCTGGCATCCAATTAGTGCCTATTACCTATTGCAACATAAAAGTTTTATCATAAATTTCAAATACCAAACAACAATAATTTTCAAATTACAATTTCAGTAATTATAAAAAAAATGAAAACTTACGGAAAAGAATTCTCCGTGAAAACAAAAGGTTTTTCGGACATCCAAAACATCACTCGTAAATTTTTTGGACACAGGTCTATAGGCTACCATACATATTTTCAAATCTGAACTGTGACAACAGCTGCGTGAGATATCCTCAAAAAACGCCTGCTACTGCTAAATATCTTAAGATTCGTAAAGTAAAAACAATGAAAATAAATTTCCACAATTGTACTTTCATCAGGCCGCCAACGATGGTCAAGGGGTCGCCAATAACGGGCAACCATGACCCTAGTAGACTCCACGTTCCATAGTCCTTCATCCACTTCACTGCGAGACGGCCGGCTCTGGACGAAATAAGCTTGGCCTCCGCTTTGTCGGCAAACAGAAATCCTAAACCGTAATTGAATAAGCAGCCAAGGCAGTTGCCAAGCGAGGCCGCAATTAGAGCCGACTCTTGCGGAATACCTGTTTTGATTCCCGTTAACAAAATTAGTTCCGAGCTAAACGGCAAAAGTGTTGCAGCTAAAAATGATAAAAAGAACACTCCCAATGAACCGTAAGAGGAAATTAGATCTTGATAAAGTGAAACGAAACTTTCCATAAGCCCACATTATTTAAAAGTCAATAACAATTGACCTGTGATATTTTGAATCCTTTTCACCGTTTTCATCAAACATCAAAGATGTTACTTCAACAACTTGACCTATCCTATTGTCGCCGAGACTTGCAGTTACCTTATTTTGATTTGCCAACGCTTAACTCATCTTTGATTAATGTTCATCCCCGCCTTCGCCTTCTTTCATTTTTGACAAGAGAAAGAATGTGCTTTTTACCGCTATTTTAGCGTCTTTAGGAAGTTGGTCCAAAAGAGTCACTTCGACAAATCCCAAATCCGTTATCCCCGTTTTAACTTCGGTCATTTCAAATGAAAACTCATCTTTGTCTTCTTTAGAACTATCTTCTTTCTTACTTACTTCTTTTGTCGTCGCCGTTTGAACAAAAATAAAATCTCTGCCATCTGTTCTGACAATCGCTTCTTGCGGTACGGCGCTCACCTTGCCTTCCCCGACATTGATCAAAGCGCTCACATACATTCCGTGAATCAAATTCAGATTATTATTGTTTTTTATTTCGGCGTGAACGGCTACGGATTTAGTTTCATTTTCAAAAGCTCGACTTATGGAAAAGATTGCCCCTTGAATAAGTTTATTATTCTGATTCGTCAAAATGAATTCAACCGTTTGAGCAACTTTCACTTTAAAAAGGTCTTTTTCATAAACGAATATATCCACATGGATCTTTCTATTGTCAATAACTTCAAAAAGAGGTTTTTCGGGTTGCGCGAAAGTCCCGATGTTCGCATTGATGCGTCCGACATAACCCTCTATCGGCGATTTGATAGGCACAGCGGCGATCATATTGCCCTTTGATATCTCATCCATAGAAACGAATAGCATATTCAGTTGCTTTTCTAAGGAAGTTAATTTTGCCCTTTCAGAGCGGTAGTTAGCTTCCGTCTGTTGATATATTTTCACGGTGCCGGCATTTTCCTGATTCAATTCTTTCTGGCGCAAATATTCTTTTTCCAGAAAAGTAAAATTACTTTTTACAGTTAAATATTCTTCCTGCATTTTGATAAAATCCGGGTGTTCCAGCGTCGCCAGTGTCTGACCGGCGCTTACAAAATCACCGACTTTAATATAAATTGCCTTTACTATACCGCCCTTTAAAGGCGATATACTGGCTTGATTCTGCGGCGGGACTTTCAAATAGCCATTTGCTTTCACAACCTCTCTGAGATTTTTCAATTCGATGCCGCCAAGTTGAATACCAACGGATTCATATTGTGCTTTTGTAAGAGTCACGATTTTAGAATGACTCTCTTCGGGCTTTTCAACCTCCTTCATATCGTTCTTTGTATTACAACCGATACAGATCAAGCTCAATAGTAATGCCGATAAATTAAAATATTTCATAAATACGATTCCTTAAATGTTAATATTATATAAAAGTTTTTGTTTTAAATGATGTTTATGTGTTTCACAGCTCGCTCTTTCATTCTTCGATTCCTTGAGTGATCATGGTTACTGCCATCCCTCAAGGTAATTTATGTAAATAATCGTCTGGTTATACAAATTGATAACATCCAAATACTGCGCTTTGATACCGACAGCAAACGTCAGGCTTTGAATGTATTCCAAATAGCCAATGTCTCCTGATTGGTAGCTTTTTTCCGCTACTTTCAGAATTTCATCTGCTTGCGCCAAAGCCTTTGACTCATAATAACTCCGCAATGAGTAATTTTTTTCGAAGTCAGTTTTTAATTTTAAATACTCGCTGCGGATGATATTTTTATTTTTTTCAAAATCCGCTTCGGCTATTTTGATTTGCATTTTTGCGGCTTGATGTTGGCCGAATTGAGGAACAAACCAAAGCGGGATAGCGACGCCAATTGCATAACCATAAAAACCGGAACGGCTCCCTAATTTCTGCATAGAATATCCTATTGACACATCAGGCAGGAACTTACTTTTTTCCAATGTAAGTTGGGATTTGGCTGCTCGGATTCTCTGGCTGAAATAAGCCGTGAGCGGACTGTTAGCCGTCGTGTCGCCGAATACCGGGGATGTTAGCGGTTTCAACTGTTGCTCGGCCAGAACAATAGCTGTTTGGACGTTAAGCAGTTGCTGCAATTCCACTTCTGCCGTGCGAACAGCGGCTTCGCCTTGTTTCTTCATGATCTGAATTTCTTGATATTTCGATTCGGCTGAGAGTTTCTCTAAGAACGAACTCTCTCCCGTTCTATATCTTAATTCAGCCGCTTTGACAAAATGGCTGTAAAGGCTGTCTTGAAAGCGCAAAAGCCTCATTTGTTCAAGGCTTGTTAAAAGTTGAAAGTATGCAGTTTTAACGTCCCGGATTATCTCCGCCCGCGTGATCGCGTACGACTTCTCGCTAAGAATTAACTCATTTTTCAGCACATTCCCTTTGAAAAGATAATTTGTGGGAAACTCGAAATTTTGTCTAATCCCTATTTTAACATTGCCTTTCTCAGACGACTTTCTCTCTTCGACTTCATTAAAAAATTCCGTTTTCCCAAAATCCCAGGATGTCTTACGAAGCGCTTGCCGCTGTTTAACAGCATACGATGCGCTTGACAATTTCGGATTGGATTGGAGCGCTATCCGGACCGCATCGTCCAGAGTCAATGGCCCGTTCGTATCTTCTTGAGCATTAAGGCTGTTACTGCATATCAATAAAAAAAAGCCAACGACGATCGGTACGATCATATTGCCGGACTCCGGTTTCGTTTGCTTCTTTGAGAATAGAATATAAAGCACAGGTAAAACTATTAATGTAAGAAGTGTAGCAGAAATCAAACCGCCAATTACAACCGTTGCGAGAGGTTTTTGTACTTCCCCTCCGGCTGACGTAGAAATAGCCATCGGCAGAAACCCTAACGATGCAACGGCGGCGGTCATGATGACCGGGCGCAGCCGAACCCGTGTGCCTTTCATAACACGCTCTGTTATATCCATGATGCCTTCTTTTTCTAATTGATTGAAATAACTGATTAATACAATTCCGTTAAGCACGGCAACTCCGAAGAGCGCAATAAAACCGACCCCCGCGGAAATACTAAACGGCATATCGCGAAGCCATAAAGCAAAAACGCCTCCAATAGCCGATAACGGAATGGCCGTATAGATTAACAGCGATTGTTTTACCGATTTGAAAGCAAAAAAAAGCAGTATGAAAATAAGTAGCAATGCCGCCGGCACGGCTATCATCAATCGTTCTTTGGCTTCGATAAGGTTCTGAAATTGTCCGCCGTACGTAATGTAATAAGCGGGTGGAAGTTTTAATTCCATATCCAGCTTTTTCTGAATTTCTTCCACTACCGATTCAACGTCCCGGCCGCGAACATTAAACCCCACAAAAATTCTACGTTTCGTGTCGTCGCGGGAAATTTGTGCGGGCCCTTCCTTAAGCTGAATATCCGCCACTTGCGCCAGCGGTACTTTGTTTCCCGAGGGCAAAGAAATGTATAAGTCGTTTACGTCGGATAGGTTGCGGCGATAATCTTGGTTTAATCGCACGATCATATCAAAACGTTTTTCCCCTTCGAATACTACGCCAGCGACTTCTCCCGCGAAAGCGGTTTTGATGATTTTGTTCACGTCGGAAATGGTTAAACCATATTGGGCAATTTTATCCCGATGGTACGTAACCGTTATTTGCGGGAGTCCGCTGATCTTTTCAACAATCGGTGTTTCCACACCACTGACGGTTGCGATAAGATTAGCTACTTTATTAGCATTTTCTGTCAATACATCTAAGTCCTCGCCATAGATTTTGACTGCCACATCCTGCCGGATACCGGTCATTAGCTCGTTGAATCGCATCTGAATGGGCTGGGACATTTCAAAGATTACGCCCGGGATAACGGAAAGAGCTTCTTCCATTTGTTCCTGCAACTCTTCTCTTGATTGCGCGCTCGTCCATTCTTCTTTGTCTTTGAGCACGATCATCATATCTGCCCTTTCTAAAGGCATTGGATCGGTAGGAATCTCGGCGCTTCCAATTCTTGATACTATTTGTTCAATTTCAGGAAACTTTTCTTTAAGGATAGATTCAGCCTGAGTGACAGTTTTAACACTTTGAGACAATGAGCTTCCTTGCATTAGCGCCGTTTCAGCAACGAAATCGCCCTCCTCAAGTGTCGGCATGAATTCTCCTCCCATTCGAATAAAGACAAATACACTAACTGCAAACATGAGAACAGCCGCGGTCACTACGATCTTCTTTTTTCTAAGAGCAATTTTAAGAGAAGGTTCGTACCAATAATGAAAAAAATCCATGATTTTATCTGAAATATTTTTTTTATGTTCGGTTTTTTTGCTCAAAAATACCGCTGAAATCATTGGGACATAAGTCAATGAGAGTAGAAATGCTCCTAGAATGGCAAAACTCACTGTCTCGGCCATCGGCCTAAACATTTTTCCTTCGATGCCAACGAGCGTAAGAATAGGAAGATAGACGATTAAAATGATGATTTGTCCGAATGAGGCGGAACTCATCATGCGCTTAGCGCTTTCGCCGACCTCCTTATCCATCTGGACTTGTGTTAATGTTTTCGTACCTTTATAGAAATGAAGGCTTACTGAAATCCGATGTAAAATATTTTCAACAATGATGACAGCGCCGTCTACTATCAATCCAAAATCAATGGCGCCCAGGCTCATTAGGTTGCCGGAGACTCCAAATACATTCATCATACCAAATGCAAACAGCATTGAGAGAGGAATAACCGAAGCAACGACTAGGCCCGCTCTTATATTTCCGATCAATAATACAAGCACAAAAACGACGATCAAGCCTCCTTCGATTAAATTTGTGGCCACAGTGCCAATGGCTTTGTCCACTAATTTGGTGCGATCTATGAAAGGCTCAATTACCACGCCATCCGGAAGTGTTTTCTGAATTTTTTCAATGCGTTCTTTTACGTTTTTTATTACTTCTGATGAATTCGCCCCTTTTAGCATCAAAGCAATTCCGGCTACGACTTCGCCTTCGCCGTTTCGTGTCACCGCTCCGTATCGAATCGCATTTCCATATTGAACTTTGGCAACATCACGAATTAACATCGGGATTCCATTTACATTTTTAATTACGATTTTCTCGATGTCCTCTAGCGAAGTAACGAGCCCTGCGCTTCTTATAAAGTAGGCATTGTTTCCTTTTTCAATATAGGCGCCGCCAGTGTTCTCGTTATTGTTTTCCAACGCCTCAAAGATTTCGGCTAAAGAAACACGCATGCTATTGAGGGTTTCTGGATCTATCGCGATTTCATATTGCTTCAGGTAACCGCCCCATCCGCTGACTTCAGCCACGCCTGGGGTTCCTGACAGTTGACGTTTTACGATCCAGTCTTGAATCGTCCTCAAATCCATTGGCGAGTATTTATTTTCATATCCCGGTTTGGCGTGAATTACGTAGTGATAAATTTCGCCCAAACCGGTGGAGACAGGCGCTAATTCGGGTGTTCCTAGCCCCGCTGGAATTTGGCTCTCTGCTTCTTTTAATCGTTCTCCCACAAGTTGCCTTGCCTTGTAAACATCCACTTCATCTTTAAAGACAATAGTAATAACGGAGATTCCAAACCTGGAAATCGAACGAATTTCGATGACGTCGGGAATATTGGCCATAGCGAGTTCAATGGGGGCCGTTATAAATCTTTCGGTTTCCTGTGCAGCCAGGGTTGGAGCCAGGGTCATAACTTGTACTTGGTTGTTGGTTATGTCCGGTACGGCATCAATGGGAAGCTGTGTCATGGAATAGGAGCCCCAAACTAGCAGGCCGATCAGAAATAGCCCGATAATCGGCTTATTTCGAATGGACACATTAATTATTTTATCAATCATAAAATATTCTTTCTGAATTAAAAAGTATCTAAAACAAACAGCGTCAAACGGAAACACTAATTCCGTAATACTAATAGGCAAACGTATATTTTTAAGGAAGAATTAAGATAGAATGGCTTTGGGGGGGCGTAAAAGAGGAAAGTTCATATAAAAAGGTTTTACTATACTGAGTGTAAATTTCTTTTCTGATAAAGAGTGTGGTGGACAGAGTAAATCAGCAGTTGACAGGATAAAAATTGCTCCGCAACAGTTGCATAGGCAGAAAAACGTACAAGAATCAAAATTACTTTCCGCTTTATTTTGTACGTCGTCTTGTTTAATTATATCGTAGGAGGCTTTGACAGATCGTATGCCTCCATCATCGCACGGAGCAACCGCCAGCCACAAAATGTAGATTGAAAATATTTTAACGAATAAATTCATGAATGTCTCTTAAAAATTAACTGGGCGAGTGTACTTTTTCTTCAACATAAAGTCAAGAGCTTTTAATTTTTCAGATAAAATCAAATTACACCATGCTAATGTATTCCACGTCCACATCTCACATACCTAAAACACATACGCGATCGCAAAATCCGACGTTCCGTATCCCACGCCTGCACGCCGGTCAAGAATAAACGCATATTCAAACTTAAACTTTTTTTCTTTCACAACGAACGGAATTGAAAATCCTGCCGTCCAGTCCGTGTCATCGAGCCCGGTTCGAAGAAAATATTTGTTCATGAGGTTCGCTTCGATTCCGAAATGCCATTTTGAAGATTGTTTGGAATTCATTTCCAGATCGGAAACAAATAACAGGTTTTTTACCGATCCTTGCAGAGGCAGTATATAAGCAGCTCCTAATTTGGTTATCCGGGGAAATTTATCTTTGGTGGTTTCATTGCCAAACCCCGATGCGTCGCGCGAATAGTCCAGCGACTGCCCCAGTTCGTGTATAGATAACCCCAGTGTAAGGCGCGGCAGCGGCTTATACATCATCCCAAAGTCAACGCCGACCGACGATGCGGACACATCATAGACTTTGGTATATATAAGCTTGGGCGTAATTCCGACGGCAAAAGTTTCTGTAAAACGCATACCAAATCCCATGAAAACCGTGTATTGTGTGTCTTCGATTTTTTCACCGCTCGTTTCTCCGTTTGATAATCTTACCTCACTATCTTTAAATCCGCTTTGCAGAACGCCCAACGCAAAACCAGCCTGAGGCGGCAAGGGACGTGAAAAACCGGCATACGTAAACGTTCGGTCAAAAGATAACAGGCTGTAGGACAACGCGACTTCTCTTGATCTTACAAAAGCCAGGCCGGCCGGATTATAATACGGCGCATACGCGTTGTCGGCAACAGCGGTGTACGCGTCGCCGAGTCCTTTGGCGCGCGGGCCGAGACCAATTCGTAAAAAAGATCCAGCTTGCCCTGCTGATTCTCCGGCATTCAGAGAATACAAACTGCAAAGGGCGCTAAGAATGCAAAGACATTTAAAACTTTTAAAAATCCTAGATATCAACTTTTCTTGCCTTTTTAAATCGTATACAAAAATCAAATGAACAATGAGTAATGAATAATGGATCAATGATACAATCGATAAATGACCAAATGACTCAATGACCTGAATTAGTTTCTTACAGTTAATTTCCCCCAGAATTTTTTTCCACCCGCTTCAATAATATATATGTATGTACCGTTCGCAACCCGCACACCTTTGTTATTCAATCCGTTCCATGCAAAGGCCTTAGTGATCGGTTCATTTTTGGCAACGGTTGACACTAAATCCATCGCGAAGTCATATACTTTAATTGTAGCCTTGTCCGTTGCGGAATTCATGCCGGTTTGATCAAATTGAAAACGAACTACATTCAGTTCAGCTCCCGGCGAAAAAGGGTTTGGATAAGTATAACTTTTTGGCGTGCTGTTTTTTCCTGCTTCTTTATATGCACGCGCTAAAGTCCATGTCTGTCCGTTGTCATCAGAGATAGCAAGCCCGTCTACACTTCCAAAATAAATAATGCCCTGAACAGTATCTATTCCTACCGAAGGAAATTCCGAAGCGTAATTTCGATCGCCGTTGTTTTTATCTATCAGTGTCAAAAAATGTTCCCATGTCAAACCCAGGTCATTTGACCGATAGACGCCGTCACTCGTCGCCGCATATACGATCTTACCGTCAAACGCAACATTGTACACAAACGGGCCTCGCAATGCCACACGCCATGAGGCTCCGCTGTCGGAAGTCACGCTGAGGCCGTGTTCTTCAGACTCGCTTAACGCGCGGTTCGTTGACGCCCAAATATTACGGTTCGTCGTACCGTTTTCCGTATATATTTGTTCGCCGATCGCCGTAACCAAATTTCCAGAGATACCGCTGTTCGTTGCGGTATATTTTTTCCAACTCATACCGCCGTCCGTGGAATGATTGATACCTCCTGCCGAACCGGCCCAAATACCGTCGCGAGCTGCAATCACAGAGAAAACGCGGTAGTTCAAGTGTTCTATCGGATCGATGTCGAAGGAATAACTGGTGTCGGCGCGAACTTCATCTAATTGCGTCGGCGGAAGCGGCGCTTGAGTGAAAAACCCAATGGAGCCGTCAGTATTAATTTTCGCAAATCGTAAACCGCCGCCAAAACAAGCCAGCCAAACCGACGTGTCCGTGACGGCCACATCAAAACTCACGTTATCGATATTTGACTTGACGGCCACCATATAGATCGTATCGGTTACAAACGGCGTTTGCCGGATCATAAAATCCTTCGCAAGCTGAAATATTTGCGGCTGACCGCCGGGCCCGCTGCGGGTAATGCTTCCAAGCGTATTGGACGTATCTCTCGGCTGCGTAACGTGCGTCCACGACTGTCCGAAATCTTTGGATATGCTGATTCCGCCGCCGCCGCCATACGTTGGTTGTACGGATAAAGAGGTATCGAAGATCGTTGTGACGAAAATTTTTGATTTAAAATAATCGATAGCCTGGATACTTCCTTTATAAATTCCGTCCGAAGTTGAAATAATTTTCCACGATGCGCCGCCATCGGTAGTGATGTTCAGTTTTCCGCCGGCTTCTACAAGTACGGTATCTTCATGAACCGTGATCACACCAATGAAGTTTCCGGATGGGCGAGGTGATACTTCAGATAAATTACTTTTTTCATTGGCCAATTTAAAACTATAAACGGGTTTCTGAGAAAAAACCATCTGCGGGAGAAAGAATAATAAGTAAAATAGGATTGTTCGCATGAATAGTTTATTAATTGATGATCACAATAGTTTTCTGAATGCTGTTACTTTTTAAACCTAATCGATCCGTAGCCTGAAAAGTAAAGAGATAACTTCCGTTGGGCGGAGGCGGATTTACCAAAACCAGTTCTGAATAGATTCCGTCACCCGCTGTCACATCTCCATTGGAGCCGTTATCATTGAGATTAAGCACTAACCCGCTCGGCGTCTTTCGCGTAACAGAAAGCACGTCGGATAATCCTTCCGGATCGGTTACAACAACCGTGATAAGAAATTCTGTTACAAGGGATGTGTTGACCGTGTCAGGAGCGAAAAGATTACTGATAACAGGAGGATGAGCGTTGGCCGGGTTTTGGGAAATGATGACCGATTGCGGCGTGCCGGGATTTTTTCCTTTTTCGGAAACCGTGAATACAAATTCAAATTGCGATGTGACCTGGGCTAATAGCGCGCTACGGTTGACAATTCCGGTAAATATATAATCGTTAGCCAAATAATCGCCCGCAAGGCCGTCGTCGGTAAATAATTTACTGAATGCTGTTCCAACGGAATTTCCAGCGGCTGTGGATACGGACACTTTTAAAGAAAGCGAATCATTCTCGAAATCATACGTTTTTACGAAAATAGTATCGTTGGCAGAAACAAAAGAGGGGGCATGGATAGACAATATCTCAGGAGGTTGGTTGAGTGGACTCTCCTGAACATCTCGGCAGCCTGCAAGTAAAACAAGAACTCCTGTTGAGAAAATACAAAAACGTACCATGAGCTCCGATAAAATTAAATCTGAAAAAATGTAGAAAAAACGAAGCGATTTGTCAACAGTGGATTTGGTGGTTAGTACGAAGTTGGCACACCTGCAATTATTTTATGTGCTTATCGGGTTTACTCACATACGTCATGGTGAGCCCTTCGGCAGGGCTCAGGACAAGCTTGTCGAACCATGACCAAGTTTAGTAAAATCAGTCTTCGACTTCGCTCAGACTGAAGTGTTTTCTTCCATTTGTGAGCCAACCCGATAAGCAACGTTATTTTATACCTTTGCCAAGGTAATCAAAAGGATCAAAGTCTTCAAAGTTTATCATGCCAAAATCTTTGGGTGGTTTAAATGTTGCATCTTCTGACTTTGTTTCATCGAAGCTGTCATGCGACCCTTCATTTGCCTCGATTAACTGCCATTGGTCATATTTTCTTGAATATCCGAATTTATATGACCGCCCCCATCTTATCCTTGACCCGCCATAGTGCGATATTCTAAACCACTTGGTTCCAGTTTCTATTCCGCTAAACGGATCGCCAAATGCGCCGCCGCACGAAGAACACAGTACAACCAGGCTGTTGGTCGAATGAACCACATAACTTTCGCCTTTTTTTATGATGATGAATAGTTTTCTATCACGATCTTCTTTCCATTCACTATCATTGGGATCCAATCCGGTTGCGACTATGTATTCGTCAACCGAATCCCCGTTGATATCGGCTACGGCATGTGCAATCACTTTGGAATCCTTATTGAGTAAAAGCATGACAGGTTCGGGCAATTGGCTTAAGGCATCATGGAAGTTCCTGAGCTCTGTGTCGACCCCTCTAAGAAACATTTCGGTGGATTCACCGACACGGGCCATGATCTCATTGTTAGGTTTTTCTTCCAAATCGTCTATTGGTCTCTCATTGGAAGGTTTTTGTTTTAAATATGCCTGGATAATCTCCTTGTTCCAAAAGTAGACTGATTCTTGTTTTTCGGTTCCATCAGGTTCACCTGAATGAATGAAAATGAAAACAATCTCGCCGTTCGCGAAGTAATATTCGTAATGGCTCCAGTATCCTTCTTCGCCATGGCTGAATTTAAGCAACACTACTTGTTTTGAAGCATCAAGATATCCGGTGTAGTTGGTGCTGTTCCAATAGGACGCCCCTGCGTCCCAGCGAACAACTTTTTCGGTATAAGAATTTAGTTCCGAATTTATTTTGTGGCACTTGATTCTTATGTCATTAACCAGTTCTTCCTTAGTTGATTGTGAATGAATATGTGGTACCGAAAATACGATCAGCAAAATGACTATAAATACAATTCGTTTTTTCTTCATATCGCCTCCGACTATTTTACACTCCGGTAATAGTAATAAGATATCTATGAAAAATACGGAAATATCCTGCTATGGTGTTTAAAGTTAGGTATGCAAAAATTCTATGTCAATTATTATTTGGAATTAAATTAACCTGTTGTTACATATTGCAGAACCCCTGCCGGTATTTAAATGCCTTGATTCACTTTGTAAACTTGCCTATATTTTTTTGTCATTTTGATCACCCCTTGAGGCATTCATGAAAAAATCTTCCGTCGGCAATTTCGTACTCGTACTGCACAGCCATTTACCTTATGTCATGAACCATGGCAAATGGCCCCACGGTATGGAATGGCTTTTTGAGGCGGCGTCCGAGACGTATATACCTCTGCTTAATATTCTAAATGAACTGCTGGCTGAAGGAAAACGGCCCAAACTGACGATCAGCATCACCCCGGTCTTGGCAGAACAGTTATCGCACCCCCATTTTATCAGCGAATTTTTACAGTATCTCGACGATGAAATCGAACGTGCCCATGAAGACATGGCAACATTTCATTCAGATGAAAAAGAAAGGCCGTTCCTACCGATCGCTTTTTTTTGGCTGGAATTTTATAAAAGCATAAAACATGATTTTACTGTAAAGTATCATACCGATATTATCGGTGCATTCCGTAAATTACAGGACGCGGGTTGTTTAGATATTATTACCTGCGGCGCCACGCACGGCTATTTTCCTTTGCTTGGCCTGGACTCCAGCATTCAGGCGCAAGTGAAAATGGCCATACTGACGCATGAAAAACATTTTGGTAAAAAACCCCGAGGCATCTGGTTACCGGAATGCGCATACCGCCCGCGTTATTTCTGGAAACCGATGGTCGCCTCCACGCTCGGCGATGTGCCATACTCACGCAAAGGCGTTGAGGAAATTTTGGAAGAAAACGATTTGCACTATTTTATCGTTGATTCTTCGCTGGTGGAAGGCGGCAAAGCGCTCGGTATTTACTTGGGTCGTTTTGAGAATTTACGCAAACTTGTAGAGCAATTCGATAAGAGCGAACAATTTAAGTCCGTTCCGGACGGTTCGCATTCGGTTTACGAAGTATATCGTACCAAATCATCTCCTCAATCCGGTTCCGAATCCGTTGCTATATTTGCGCGCGATGTCGAGACTTCCATGCAGGTTTGGAGCAGTGAACAAGGTTATCCTGGAGGAGAATGGTATCTTGATTTTCATAAAAAGCACCACCAAAGCGGCCATCGGTATTGGCGGGTCACCAGCCTGCAGGCTGATCTCGGACTCAAAACGGCTTATCAACCTGAAAAAATTGAAGCGGCGCTAAATGAAGACGCGGATCATTTTGTAACGTCGATCCGATCGGCCCTGCAAAAATTTAAAGATACTCACGGTTATGAAGGAACTCTCACGGCGCCGTTTGACTCGGAACTTTTCGGACACTGGTGGTTTGAAGGACCGGCATTTCTAAAAAAAGTTTTTGAAAGACTCAGCGATAATGAAGATGTTAACGTGATGCATTGTGCGCAGTCCGTCAGTGAACATCCTCCGGAAAAAATTATATCTATGCCGGAAGGCTCGTGGGGTGCCGGCGGCAATCATTACGTTTGGATGAATAACGAAGTAGCCTGGATATGGCCTTACATTTATGACGCTGAACTCGATATGCGCGCTTCCGTGAAACAGTGGAATCACTCAGCCGACTCCGAGTGGACAGCGATTCTGAAGCAAATGGCTCGTGAATTATTATTGCTGCAATCCTCCGATTGGCCATTTTTGATCAGCACGCAATCCGCCACTGATTATTCGACGGAACGGTTTTTGGCGCATCACGACTGCTTCGAACGTCTTTCAGCTCTCTCGATGAAAAGGGCAGAAGGAAATTCTTTGGCCGAGGAGGAGAAAAACTGGCTTGCTACGATTCAGTCTGAGGATTATCTGTTTGATGAAGAATTGATAGATGTAAGTTGGTTTCTGAATGATTGATTTGATGCAAGTGAAGGCCGCTTACACTTTTAACATTAATTCAAATTTCTTGAATTTTCGACGGATATAAATTATTTTAGTATATTATCAACTAAATATAGAGGAGATATGTATGAAACGTTTTACCGCTGTGACTTTGATTGCTCTTATGAGTTTAATCGTTATTTCATCAAGCTCATTTGCGCAGATTGGGTTAAAATTTGGCCCTCGCGTAGGAACTGAAACCAAAAACGGAGATCTTTTTGCCGGCGCTCAGGTCGAAGCAAGTATTCTAATGATCACATTAGTTCCAAATGTCGAATATGTTTTTGTAAAAGATGCGAAGCAATATAATATCAATCTGGACGGACAATACACTGTTTTCGGCGTCGGTGTTGCAAAACTTTTTGCGGGTGCCGGATATACTATGAGCATTGTTGACCTTGACAAAGTCGGAATAGTTGATCCGAAATCAAAAACTAATAATGGTTTTAACATTCAATTCGGCGGGAAAGCGGGTCTCGGCGGCTTTCAGGTATTTGCGCTTGCAAAATATATGCGCATAAATAAAGTAAACAATAACGCGCTCGTCGCCGGTATGAATTTCGGTTTTTGATGATTATTTGAATCCATCTTAGTAATCAAACGAGATCAATGTCATTGGTCTCGTTTTTATTTATTTATTGAAATTATCTCTGGGGTAGAATTCTTTTTCCAATAAAGGAGACATCATGGCATCCAAGTTTAAAGGCGTAGATTATATCGAGATAGATTCGTTATTATCCGACGAAGAAAAAATGACGCGCGATACCGTGCGGGAATTTGTAGATTCAAAGATTCTGCCCGTGATCGAGGAACATAATCGTAATTGTACATTCCCGATGGATTTGGTCGGACAGATGGCGGAGCTCGGCGTCTTCGGCGCCAACTTGCCCGAACAATACGGCTGCGCAGGTATGAATAATGTTGCGTATGGTCTCATCATGCAGGAATTGGAGCGCGGCGACAGCGGCGTTCGCAGTTTCGCGTCCGTACAAGGCGCTTTGGTGATGTATCCCATCTTTGCTTACGGAACGGAGAAACAAAAACAATATTGGCTGCCGCAGCTGGCGGCCGGCGAAAAAATTGGTTGTTTTGGTTTAACGGAACCTGACAACGGCTCCGATCCCGGCGGTATGAAAACACGCGCCGTCAAAGACGGTAAAAACTACATACTCAACGGCGCTAAAATGTGGATCACCAACGGCACCATTGCCGACGTGTCGGTTGTGTGGGCTAAGTTGGATGGTGAAATTCGCGGATTTCTAGTAGAAAAGGGCACGCCGGGTTTTTCAGCGCCTGAGATGAAAGGAAAATTTTCATTACGCGCATCCGTTACGAGCGAACTCGTGATGCAGGACGTCCGAATTCCTGAAGAAAATATTTTACCAAATGCATCCGGCATCAAAGCGCCACTGGGCTGCCTGACGCAGGCACGTTACGGTATCGCCTGGGGAGCGCTGGGAGCCGCTATGGCGTGTTATGACGCGTCTCTCAATTATTCGCTAAATCGTATCCAGTTTGACAAGCCCATTGCCGGTTTTCAATTGATACAGGAAAAGTTAGCGTACATGATCACCGAAATAACAAAGGGACAATTATTGGTTCTCCAGTTAGGACGCCTCAAAGACAAAGGAACCATGAAGTTCAAGCAGGTTTCCATGTCCAAACGAAACAACGTTTACATAGCGCTTGAAATCGCACGAATGGCTCGCGACATTCATGGGGCGAATGGCATTCTGGATGAGTACCCTGTGATTCGCCACATGATGAATCTTGAATCGGTCAAGACGTATGAAGGCACGCATGATATCCACACCCTGATCATCGGAGAAAGCGTTACAGGAATTCCCGCCTACAAATAAGCAACTTTTGAAGATGTAGAGACGTAGTATGATGGCCGCACGAAAGCACTAAAAAGGTGGAGGTTGTTCCCTAACAGAAAATTGAAATAAAAATATTTTACATCTTTCGTGCTTTCTTGTATCAATAAACACTCTGCGGTTTTCTATGAAAATGTGCCCCACCTGTACTACGAACAATGTCGACGATGCCGCGAAATGCGAGCGCTGCGGCTACGTATTCCCCGTCCCGAAACGCACCTACAATTATCCCAAAGATATTATCACACATTCAGAAGATCATTCGCCATCGATGCGCGCAAAGGCAGCCATGATCCTTGGCGTTACCGGAATGATAAGCGTATTTTTTGTTGTTTTTTGCGCGCCAATCCCGGGTATCATTGCTATCTTGCTGGGTAACCGTGAATTGAAAGCATTGAAGAAGGCGCCTTATTCATCCAAAGGCGAAACGTATGCCAATATCGGCGTGTGGGGCGGATGGATTTCGACTACAATAGGATTATTAATGATCGGACTGGGTACAACGGTGACTTTTTGGTTTTATAATTGGTTCAAAGAAACTTTTATATATTAGAAATTATCCGGACAGCTCACCTACATTAATTTCTTCCAGCCGATGGGGCTAATTACTCGGTTAAAACATTTCTGGGCGAATCTGCGAAATCTGCGGGATTACCATAACAGCTGCAAAAAATGCTAGAATCTAATACGATTCGTTCTTACCTGGAAATGATCCGCTCTTAACGTCCGCGTGATAATTTCTGAACGCCTTACGCATGGCCTTTGCCAATTCCGCATAACGCCTTACAAAACGCGGATGAAATTTTTCATACAACCCCAGCATATCGTGCGTCACCAATATCTGCCCGTCGCAATGACCGCCCGCGCCGATGCCGATCGTCGGTATCGAGACCGCTTTTGAAATTTTCATGGATAAAGCAGCAGGAATCTTTTCAAGTACGAGCGCAAATATGCCGGCTTTCTCCAGCGCTATTGCGTCTTTCAGAATCTTATCTGCCTCCGCTTTACTTGTTCCGCGCGTCCGATAAGTGCCGAATTTATGGATGGACTGAGGCATGAGGCCTAAGTGGCCCATAACGGGAATTCCAATTTCAACAAGCCGCTTGATCGTTGGCAGGAATTCAATACCGCCTTCCAATTTGATAGCTTCCGCATGGCTCTCTTTCATGAATCGGCCGGCATTACGAATAGCTTCTTCGACGCTGACATGATAACTCATGAATGGCATATCCGCTACCACTAACGCGCGTTTAACAGATTTTGTAACCACTCTGACGTGATACAACATCTCCTCCATGGTCATAGGAAGCGTGGTCTCATTACCTGCAAAAACGGTACTGGCTGAATCTCCGACCAGAATAATATCAATCGACGATTCATCCAATAAACTTGCTATAATATGGTCGTAGGCTGTTAAAGCGGAAATTTTTTCACCGGCTCGTTTCATTTTTCGCAGCTGTTCCGTAGTAATTTTTGTTGTTTCAGAATGGGTTGACATGTAGATCCTTAAAAATTAAAAGCGAAGTTTATCTTCGCTTTTGTATACATAAGAAAGTTTTATTTCTTTTTATAGAGCGGCCATTTCAGGTTTGTGCTTCATTATTTTATCAATGATACCGCCGCCGATCACTTCATCGTCATTGTAAAAAACAACCGATTGACCCGGCGTTATTGCATGCTGCGGAAGATCAAATACTACCTGAGTTTCTCCAGTTTCATTTTCAGATAAAATTCCCGGGTGCCCTTGGTCATTATAACGGATCTTTGCGGTAACGGGTATTTCGCCGTCTATTCTATCGTGGCGTATCAAATTTACATCTTTCGCCGTCAACCCCTCTGCCAGCAGATCGTCTTTTGCGCCAACATATATGATATTGTCTTTCGAACTGATCTCAGTCACGTAGACGGGTGCATTCATTGCAACTCCGACCCCGCGGCGCTGTCCGATTGTATAAAATGGATATCCGTCATGTTCTCCCACAACCTGCCCCTGCTGCGTCATAATCTTCCCGTGAGCTAATTTATCCTCAAGCCCATTTATTTTTTCTTTTAAAAAACGGTTATAATTATTATCCGTAATGAAACAAATTTCCTGGCTCTCTTTTTTCTGTGCGGTACGCAATCCCGTTCTGACTGCATAATCCCGAACTTCATCTTTGGTCATTTCGCCAATGGGAAAAAGAGTCATGGCCAGCGCTTTTTGACGAATGCCCCACAGCGCATACGATTGGTCTTTTTTCAAATTATAACTTTTACGAAGAGTATATTGACCCGTGGCTTCGTCGATTACGGATCGCGCATAGTGGCCGGTTGCAACATAATCAGCGCCGAGATGTTTTGCCTTCGTCAAAAACGTTCCCCATTTAATATGCTTATTACACATTACGCACGGGTTCGGTGTACGGCCTTCGAGGTATTCATTAACAAAATTATCGATAACTGATTTACCGAATTCGTCGCTGAGATCCCAGACGAAATGCGGGGCACCGATCTGTTCGCAAACGACGCGCGCGTCATGCACGGTGTCGATGGAACAGCAGCCGCTTTCGCGATTGACGCCGCCGATGTCGTCATAATTCCATAACTTCATGGTAACGCCGATAATATCAAAACCCTGTTCTTTCAGCAACGCTGCAGAGACTGAACTGTCCACTCCGCCGCTCATGGCGACGACGACGGTTTTTTTATTTTTAATCAATATTTCCATACATCATTCTGTAAAAATCTTTTTAGCCCATAAAAAAACCTTAATGCAACTAGAAAACTCCATTTTCACTCTGGTCTTGTTCTTGAGAGAGTGTGTTATGCTCGTAATAATTTTCTTTCACCTGGAAGTCTGTTCCTTAATTCATAAAAGATTCTTACAGAAAGACAAGACAGCACACGCTCAAAGAGCGAACTTCAGAGAATTCTTTCGATCAGAAATTCATGTGAAAACCAAGTTGAAAATTATCAAATCTTTTTCTTAGCCCTAAATGGTTCGGAAACCTAAGAAACTGATACTTAAGATCAAGCCCGTAAGCGCTTTGGCCGGGTTTTCCGAAATCGGCGCCAAATCCTAAAGATGCCGTTGGAGCAAACTGGCTTGACCTAAAATCAAATTTGGTAACGCTGTCCAATCTCGATCTGCTGATATCGCCGTCAAAATACCAGCCCTTAACCACACCTGCGGAAAACATAACAAATGGACGCAGTGTATTGGAAATACTTTCGCCAAGAATTCTTCTTTTGACGCTGAATTGTAATGGCAACATCAGGATGGTTTCTGAATTAATGGTCTCGATATAACCTGTATAAGGGTTAATAGCCTGCTGTTCGTCTTTTCCCCTGACCCAAAACATGTCAAGCGACGTACTGAAAAAAGTATATTTTGCCGGTTTTATGCTGTACATGGTACCCAACACAAATCCCGTAGAAGAGATCTGAACGTTGAAACCCCAGCCGCCATGAATTCGCTGCTCCCCCGATTCGTAATTTTGCTCATAATAGGGATCTGAATCCGGCTCAGCCTGAGCCCACATCGGCTGTACGGCACACAGCACTAATAAAACGCCAAATATAATGTATCTTTTCATTATCAACACCTTCTTAAAGGTTTATGAATGTTCTATTTTTTTTATGATTTTTACTTCCGTTCCCTGATCGCTTACCTGAAATTGAACATCGTCCATAATGGACTTTAAAATAAAAATACCGCGTCCGCTTTCCTTTAATAAATTTTCCGGGTCAAGCGGGTTCCCAATAGCCGTTGGATCAAACCCTTTTCCCTGATCCTTAATATATACGCACACCTCGTTGTTGTCAAAATAAAAACTGATGGTAACTTTCTTTTCAAAGTCAAATTTATTACCGTGCATGATCGCATTATTCGTTAGCTCCGTAATTGCAATGGCAAGATTATCTCTGTCATCGTCCGGAATTTCATGCTGCAGGGTAACCTTTTCCGTTATTTCTTCGACCTCGCTCAATTTCTCGAGTAAGCTCGGGATCACCAATTGATAATCGGGAGAACGCTGCTGATCTTTTGGTATATGGTTCACGGATAATTTCTTATTTTGTTCCATATAACCTGTCTCCCGCATCGCCCAAGCCCGGCACAATGTACCCGAGGTCATTTAGCTTTCTATCCACACTAGCTGTATAGATCATTACGTCGGGATGATCCGTTTGCATTTTTTTTATTCCTTCCGGAGCCGAAACAAGAGAAAGACATTTTAATTTTTTAGCGTTTCTTTTTTTGAGTAATGCGATAGCCGCTGAGGAACTTCCGCCGGTTGCAAGCATAGGATCCAGCATTATGACGATCGCCTCAGGCATGACCGGTGGAAATTTAGCATAATACTCGACCGGTTGCAGCGTTTTTTCATCTCGGTAAAGGCCTATATGTCCTACTTTTGCATTGGGAATAAGATCCAACGCGCCATCCAGCATACCTAAGCCCGCTCGTAACACAGGTACTAATATAACATAATCTTTCAGTACTTTGGAGGTTGTTTTTTCCAGAGGCGTTTCTACTTCAATGTCTTTGGTCTGCAGATCTTCGGTAATTTCAAATAACATCAACGCCGTGATCTCGCTCAGAAGTTTACGGAATTCGCGCGTACTTGTATTCTTGTCGCGCAAATAGGTCAACTTTTGCTGAACGAGCGGATGCGATATCACTTTAACATTTGGGAATGTTTGCATAACTAATTCCGGTATGACATATATTCTTTTTTGTTAATCCATTCGTTTATCGTGGCTTGAAGATGCTCAGAAAGCCGCATGCGTTTAAACATCGTTTCAAATATGGGAAAACGCGCTTTAAGGCCGTAACCTTTTTTAATTATCATACGTTCTATTTCAGTCAACTTCGGAAAAGCGCTCCCCCAGTCTATCCCGTCGGTTCCCTCATAGACATGGCCGATATCGTCAACGCCGTTTACATTTTCATCCAGCCATGGACAGGAAGATTGTATCGGTACGCTTACTGCAACATTGGGCATCATCTTTTTGCAATATTTGATCAGAAGCTGCAGTTCTCCGGCCGACACATCTGAAGTCTGGAAATGTCCATCCGAAAATACGCATTGAAAAACCACCGATTGAATGTGCTTATGTTTTTCATGTAATTCTTCAATGGCGCCTAATGTTGCAAAACCGTCGTCAATACTTTCACCGGCGCCTAACAAAATACCTGTTGTGACCGGAATCTGAAGCAATCCCGCATCGGAGATACATTCCATTCTTTCGTCAATACTTTTGTCCTTTTGAATGGTAGCCACAAAGTCGGTATTGATATTTTCCAAAAACAAGTTCATCGAAGCCATATACGGGGCCAGCGTTTCCAGTTGTGCATAAGTCATAGGGCCTATATCGAGTGACGGTAAGAGCCCGTTCTCCAGTATGAGATGACATACGTCGCGTACGTATTCCGTATACGATGCATAACCTTGTTTATTCAGTTGTTCGGATATTTCCGGAAGTTCTTCAAGAGCTTGCCCCGCTGTTACCGTCACCTCACAGATTCCGGATACAGAATGTTTCTGAAGTTCAGTTTCTATTTCGTCGAATGTGAGAAGCGTGCCGTCATTCCGTTTGAACGTACAATAATTGCAGTGAACTCCACACGAACGCGTTAACGGCAATAGAAGACTATGCGAATACGTCAGAACCGGTTTCTCCATCGTCACTCAGAATCTCTTTATTTATATGGAATTGACTGGAACATGTTTCAAAGGAATAATCAAATGAATTGCCGTGCCGGTATTAGTTCCCTCGCTTTCGGCCCAAACTTTCCCGTTATGTTCCTCCATCGTTCCCCGCACGATAGTCAAACCGAGCCCGCTTCCGCCCCCCATAAATTTGTGTTTACTTGTCCGGTGTTGGTCTGCATCGCCCAGCTGATAGAATTTTTCAAATATTTTTTCAAGTTCCGCTTTTGGAATTCCGATCCCGTTATCTTTACAAATTATATGCGCTGCGTCATTTTCAACCGAACCGTTAAATTCGATCAGAGCGCCATCCTGTGAATATTTCATAGCATTACTGAGCAGATTAATTACAACCTGATACATACGGTTGCTGTCCGCCTCAATGTAAATTGCAGGGATGTTATTGACCACTTTCTGCTTTCGCTCGTTAACAAAAATCTTCAGCGCATCAGCGCCTTCATTAACCAGATCTTGCAGGTTAAACGTACTGATATTGAGTTTAAGTTTATGTGAATCAATTCGCAGCACGGACAATACATCCTCGATAAGATCAATCAGACGCGTGGTGCCTTTGTACGCATTTTCCACAATTTCTTTCTGATCTTTTTGAAATTCTCCCATGGCGCCTGACATGAGCAATTCCAAATTACCGGAAATGATAGACGCGGGTGTGCGCAGTTCGTGGCTCGATATGACCATAAAACGTGTCTTAAGTTCATCCAGCCTTTTTAATTCTTTATAACTGTTTTCAAGCGCTTCATTTTTTATTTTTAATTCTTCGAGAAGACTGAAGTTTTGTTTGGTCGTTTCATAATGCTCTACGGCGCGCTTGACCGTCATGACTATCTCTTCACGGCTCCACGGCTTGGTCACATAACGGTACACGTGGCCCATGTTGATCGCATCAACCAGCGCGTTAATATCCGTGTATCCTGTCAGAAGGATACGTATGGTATACGGATATTTTTCTCGGGCTTTTTGCAGCAATTCAACGCCGGTCATTTCCGGCATACGCTGATCGCTCACGATCACGGCAAATTCCTGCCTTTCAAGCAGTTTGAGCGCTTCCTGCGCGCTGATGGCCGTGTGGACATTGTACTCACGGCGAAACGTACGTTTAAGCAGGTCAAGATTGTCAATTTCATCGTCAACGACCAGGATGTCTTGCATAGGTCTCTGTACGTCCACCGGAGCCGTTGATACTGTCGCTTCCGTCACGGTTGCTCCCTTTTACAATTATTGTTAGAAATCTGACATTTCGTACCGGGGTTTGAAATTTTTACCATTGAACCCTCCAACATAAATAAACCGTATTTAAGCTGGGATCATAAGCTATATCCATTTTATCTTTGAATTTATATAAATGCGCATCCACATAAGCGTCAACCATGCCGAGCAAATGAGAAATGGCAAAATACCATCCGTATACATTCCGATCATTCAATGCGCCGTCTAATCGTGCCGTTAAATTATTATAACGGCTTTGTAATATTTGCTTCTGCTCCGTTGTCAAGAAAGGATCGGTATTAATCTGACGGTTAATTTGTTTCCGCTGATGCTCAATGCGGTTTACTTTTTTGTTCTTACCCAGGTAAACACTTATCAGCGATACATCGGCGATCATAAAAACCGGGGCCTTCCATTTGCTGTCATTATACCATTGCCCCCACCCCGGAATCAAAAAGGATCTGCCTACTGCGCCCCAGGGCGAACGGAACAAGGTGTCAATGGCAAACGCGCGATTTTGCGACATCGCTATTCCTTTAACCGCCGACGTCGTATCGCCAAGAAGCATGATTCCTGAAGAATTTGCGTCACTTGTGCTGTCGGATTCAACTTGCGCATGTATTTCAAAGAGCAAACCGGAACTGCAAATACAAAGCGTCGCAACACTAAAACTTATTTTCAAAAAACTATTCAGGTAATGATTAATCATGCATCAAAACCCGTAAATGAGCAGAGACAGAATCGGCAAGCGCGGTCAAATGATAACCTCCTTCAAGAACCGAAACCAGCCGGCCATTGCAGTAACGTGTTGCAGAGTCTTTGACTACATGTGTCATATCGGCAAAGCCTTCGGTGCTCACATCCATCTGCGCCAACGAGTCTTCACGGTGCGCATCAAATCCGGCAGAAATCAATATCAAATCAGGCCGAAAAGAACTCAGGCAGTCCTGAAGTTCATTTTGAAAAACGTAAAAATAGTCTTTATCGCCGTATCCGGCAGGAACTGGGATATTACACGTGAATCCTTTTCCCTTACCTTTCCCGGTTTCTTCTTTCCTACCGGTGCCGGGGTACAAAGGAAATTGATGTATGCTGAAATAAAACACCGTGTCATCTTCGTAAAAAATTTCCTGAGTCCCGTTTCCGTGGTGAACATCCCAATCCAGAATAAAAACTTTTTTTAAATCATGGACTTCTTGCGCGTATCGCGCCCCTACTGCAACATTATTAAGCAAACAAAAACCCATTGCTCTGTCCGATTCTGCATGATGTCCCGGAGGGCGTACAGCGCAAAAAATGTTGCTGCACTTTCCGTTCATTACGCTATCGATACCTGCCATCACACCGCCGCATGCCGTCAACGCCGCATCGAATGAAACCGGATTTACAAAAGTGTCCGCATCCAAATACCGCGTTTCACGAGAAGCCGCTTCTTTTATTTTATCAATGTGGCCGCGTGTATGACAACGCGCCAAAGAGTTCTCTTCCGCTTTACGAGCTGATATTGGGATCAGGTTTTCAGATAATTTGTTTCTCTGTATTTCATCAAGAATCTTGCGGAGCCTTTCAGGACACTCAGGATGGCTGCCGGTTTCGTCCCGGTGCAGCAGGTAAATGGGATCCGTTACGAAACCGGTACTCACGCGAATTCGCTTTCTTAAGATTCATGAAAACTTTTTACAGCTTCATCAATTGTTCCGTAGGTCTTAAATATTTTGAGAAGCTGCGTAATGATAAGCAGACTCTCCACCTTTTCTGCCACCGACGATAGTTTAAGATCGCCGTCAGCATTCCTTATCGAGGTCATACTTGACATGAGCGCGCCTAAACCGGAACTGTTCATCCACTTTACTCCGCCCAGATCCAACACGATGCGTTTTACGCCAACCTGTACTAATTCCTTTACGCGGTCATGAATTTCTGCGGTTTCCGATCCGCCCATCAGTTTTCCTTTGATAGCAAGAACATAAACGTCTCCGTGTACTTCTTCTTTGTAGCTCATAACTCCTCACCCTTTCTCTTGGTTAAACATCATGTTTTTTAAAACTCGTTATGATAGTTTCATTTTAATTAACATCAAAAAACCCATGGTAAGAATCAGCATACCAACCATGAATACCGCCCAGATCAAAGTTTCATCCCTTTTGATCGAACTTTTGGCTTCCATGATAAATGAAGGATGCTTAAATAACTGCTCCACGTCGTATTTCCAGCGCGCTTGGCTTTGGTCAAACTCTCCGGAATTAACGCTGATCATTCGTCCGGGCAAGGTAGTAACAAAGTCAAACTGGATATCGGCCAGCAATACTTTAGCTGCGGCCTCATCGTTTCTTAGATCTGATTTTTTTACTTCCTCCATTACGAAAGCCGTAAAAAATTCCTCGTGATACTGAAATTCATCCTCCACTCTTCGAATGCCGATCGAACTGATACCGTCTGAAAAAATATTTTCATTCTTCGTCGATGCTCCCGCCGTCTTCGACCCGATAAGGTAAAAACTGCTGTCGGTCGCTTTTTCATAAACGTCATACCCGTTCTCGATCAGGAACTCCTTCTTAAATCGAATCGTCTCTTTAATATCCGGATTAAGTCCCAACTCTACTCTGCGAGCAATAGATCCGTCTTCATATACGATCGTACGAACCAGCGCCTTATAGCCGGACAATGACGTTTCATCTACCGGTTGTAAAAGAACGGAGAATAGCAGGAACATGAGAACGCTGTTCACTATGATCAATATCCTTCTTCAAAATGAGTGATTTTAATATAAACTTATTAAAACAATAAATCAATTTCAAATAACGCGTCCATAAACCTTAGAAATAATTTGACATTTTTTGGCTTTTGGCCTATATTGCCCCAATCAAAAATTGAAAGTGTGTGAATGTCCGTAACTATCAACGAAGTCAAAAAGATAGCGACGTTAGCCAATTTAGAATTCAACGAAAACGAGCTGGAGAAATATACGCATCAGTTGAATACAATTTTGGAATACGTTGATCAATTAAATAAGGTCGACACTTCCTCCGTAGAAGCAACTTGTCATCCAATTTCGTACCAAGATGTGTTTCGAGACGATGAAATCAAGGAAAGTCTTCCGATCGACAAAGTCCTTCAAAATGCGCCGGAGAAAACCTGGCAGTATTTCGTGGTACCCAAAGTTGTTGGGTCGTAAAACCAAAAGAGACACAATCTGTGTCTCTTTTTTTTTGTAAAGTGTTAAAATTTAACCCCACATATTCATGAAGAGCGTCAGAAAACCAAAAAGAAAAACAAAATATATTTTTGTAACCGGCGGTGTGATATCTTCATTGGGTAAAGGGATCGCAGCGGCCAGTTTAGGTATGCTGTTAAAAGCGCGCGGATTTACGGTCACTATTCAGAAATTTGACCCCTACATCAATGTTGATCCCGGGACCATGAGCCCTTATCAGCACGGAGAAGTTTTTGTGACCGATGACGGAGCTGAAACCGATCTGGATCTCGGACATTATGAACGTTTTATTGACGTTAACATGACCACGCGTAACAGCCACACTACCGGCAAAGTTTACAAAACGGTCATTGACCGCGAGCGCAAAGGGGATTACCTCGGCGCCACCGTTCAGGTCATTCCGCATATTACGGACGAGATCAAAAGCCGCATTTGCAGCCTTTCCGATGAGGGATATGATATTATCATTACCGAGATCGGCGGGACGGTCGGCGACATTGAAAGCCTGCCTTTTTTGGAAGCCATCCGCCAATTTTGTCTTGATGGACGTCAGCGCGATACGATCAATATTCACGTCACGCTGGTTCCTTTTATCAAAGCGGCGGATGAACTCAAAACAAAACCGACGCAACACAGTGTTATGAAATTGAGGGAAATCGGTATTCAGCCGGATATTTTGTTATGCCGTTCTGAAAAGAATTTATCGCGAGAGCTCCGGGCGAAAATCGGACTATTCTGTAATGTCAATACCGACGCGGTGATTGAAGCATCGGATGTGGCGTCTATTTACGAAGTTCCGTTGATCATGCATCAGAACGGATTGGATTCCCTCGTTCTTAAGAAACTGAATTTGCGAGGAAAAGACGTTTCAGTTGCGGCCTGGACCAATCTCGTTAATAAGGTTTACCATCCTGACAATCGTGTTCGGATCGCCATTTGCGGAAAATACACCGGGTTGCCGGACGCTTACAAAAGTATTCTTGAATCGTTTATTCATGCCGGCGTTGAGAATAACGCTAAAGTGGATGTCCATTGGATCGATTCGGTCTGGCTTGAGGACGGCGATCCTGCAAAAATTTTCGATGGAGTAGACGGCATACTTGTTCCCGGCGGGTTTGGCGAACGGGGGATAGAGGGTATGATCAAAGGCGTTCAATACGCAAGAGAACATAAAATTCCATTCTTTGGAATTTGCCTCGGCATGCAATGCGCCAGTATTGAGTTTGCCCGTAACGTCTGCAAGTTTCCCGGCGCCAATAGCAGTGAATTCTCGAAACGCACGAAGTTTGCCGTTATCGATCTTATGGAATCCCAAAAACATCTGAAAGAAATGGGCGCGACGATGCGTCTGGGCGCTTATCCGTGTGTATTGAAGAAGAATACAAAAGCCTTTGCGGCCTATCAATCCGAGTTGATCAGCGAACGCCATCGTCATCGCTATGAATTTAATAATCATTTTTTTGAGCCTTTTGAATCGAACGGTTTGATTTTTTCAGGAATGTCACCGGACGGCAAACTGGTTGAAATCATCGAGGTCAAAGATCATCCGTGGTTTGTCGGCGTGCAGTTTCATCCGGAACTCAAATCACGCGCGATTAAAGCGCATCCTTTATTTAGAGAATTCGTGAAAGCGGCATTGGCTCATCAAAGATCCAACAACGATCAATCCAACGGACATACCAAGACCGGAAAATTCCATCCTAAGAAACTGGTAGTAGCGTAGTAATTATCCTTCAGTTTTTATGGCAAGTACAACCGACTTTCTAGTTATCGGAACCGGCATTGCCGGCTATTCATCTGCATTGAAATGCGCTCGTGCCGGAACAGTCGCGATCATTACAAAAAAAAGCAACAGTGAAAGTAATACGAACTATGCCCAGGGAGGTATCGCATCGGTTATCTCGCCTAATGATTCGTTTGAAATGCATGTGCAGGATACCCTCAAAGCCGGCGCCGGATTATGTCGGCGCGATGCAGTAGAGCTTATCGTCAAAAATGGGCCCTCGGCGATAAACGAACTAACCGAGATCGGCGTACAGTTTACCAAAACGGAAGGCCGGTTGGATCTCGGCAGAGAAGGCGGCCATTCACAGCACCGTATCGTTCACGCGCAAGACCTTACCGGACGTGAGATCGAACGCGCGCTCATCGAAGCGGTAAAGTCAAATCCCAATATTCAGGTTTTTGAAAATCATATTGCGCTTGAAGTTATTACGGAACATCATCTCAGAAAAAACATTACCGAACCGGATAACGTTCATTGTTTTGGCGCGTATGCACTGGATATTCAAAATAATATTGTTAAGAAATTTTTGTCCAAGATTACGATTCTTGCATCGGGCGGGTGCGGACAGGTATATAAACATACGACCAATCCAAAAATTGCAACCGGCGACGGAATTGCCATGGCGTATCGCGCCGGCGCACGCGTCGGAAACCTGGAGTTTATGCAATTCCACCCCACGTCCCTCTATCATCCGGATGCGCAGTCCTTCCTCATCAGTGAAGCCGTTCGCGGATATGGCGCCTATCTGATCAATACGGCCGGGGAACGTTTTATGGAACGTTATTCGCCCCAAAAGGAATTGGCGCCTCGCGATATTGTCGCGCGCGCCATTGACGCTGAAATGAAGAAGCGCGGTGAAGCTTGTGTGTTTCTTGATCTGCGTCATTTAGACGCCCAAAAAACGATAGAACATTTTCCGCATATTTACAAAAATTGTCAGAAATTTAAAATTGACATTACGAAGGAGCCGGTTCCCGTAGTTCCCGCGGCTCATTACATGTGCGGCGGCGTTCAAACCAATCTGCACGGCCAAACGGACATTCATCGGTTGTACGCCTGCGGTGAGGTTGCGCTTACAGGCGTTCATGGCGCCAATCGGCTGGCGAGTAATTCTCTTTTGGAAGCGGTCGTTTTCGCAAACCAAGTATACGAGCATGCGAGCAAGGTATTGATTTCTGAAAAGCTGGAAATTCCTGATTTCCCCGAGTGGGATGAAAGCGGTACTTTTAGTTCCGAAGAATGGATATTGATCGAGCACAATCGTGAAGAGATACAACAGATCATGTGGGATTATGTGGGAATTGTCCGTTCAAATCTGCGATTGGAGCGAGCGGAACGTCGAATCCAGCTGATCAGCGATGAGATCGAGAATTTTTATAAGGGAACTAAAGTTACGGAAGCGCTGATCGAATTACGTAATCTGGCCAAATTAGCAAAACTGATCATTCGATGCGCAAAGTTACGCCGCGAGAGCCGCGGCCTTCATTATACGACCGATTATATGGAAACAAACGATGCGCAATGGTTGGCAGATACGATCATTAGAACGTTTTGAAAAGGGAAATCGCCGTATCTACCTAAACGGAGTATGTTAAGAGTTCATCGCTTACTTACTGCCTATAACGCCCATCTTATCATGCCGTTCCTTCGCCTTTTCATCCCACTGCGGTATGATTTCTTTGATGAACTTTGCTTTTTCATCGTTTAACTTTTTCAAATCAAGCCCGATATAAGCTTGTGCCTTTTCTTTGCTGGACAGGTCCGGCATTTGAACCGGCAGCTTGACATTATGCTTCAACAAAACCTCTGCCAGCAAAATACGCGCACCTTGCGCTTTTTCAATTCCGTCGCCGATCACACGCGCAGTTTCAAGCGGTGCATGAAAAGAACCGCCGTGGCTGGCCGCAGTATAATCCCAGCGCCATTGCGCCTGGCGGATAAGCTGCAATATCGGTTTCATTTCGTTTTCTGTGGCGCCGTTGTCCCATGCCGTTTTCGCCTCGATATGTACTTTCACCAGCGCTTCTTCCAAGCGTCCGCGAATATCGATCACTTTATCCTGACGGTCGTACACATTCTTTTTTAATGTCTCTTCGCTTTCACGGTGACAAACCTGGCACGCATTGGCCATATTATTTAAAGGGCTTTGTATTTTATGATCGGTAAATTTTACGCCGCCTTCACTTCGATAGGACATGTGACAATCGGCGCAGGAAATGCCGCGCTCCGCGTGAATGCCCGTTCTGAATATTTCATAATCGGGATGTTGCGCTTTCAGCATCGGTGTTTTACTTAATTGATGAACCCAGTCGACATGTTGGATTTTATCATAATACGCTTCCATATCTTCCGCACGAAAACCGTTGTCCCAAGGAAAGGTCAAATATTTTTCTTCTTTTCCTTTAAAATAATATTCCACATGACATTGTGCGCAAACAAGCGATCGCATTTCCTGATGCGTTGCCTGCGTTATGTCTTTCCCCTGCCTTGCCAGAGCTTCGATCAAAGCCGGTCGGGTTATGCGTAAATTCATGGTTTTAGGATCGTGACAGTCCTGACATCCGATGGGATTGACTATCTCTGCGCCTAAATTAAGCCACTTGTCTTTATAAAATTCTGCAGTGCCTTTTTCGTTCATCATGCGCGGCACGTCCGTGCTTTTGCACGTCCAGCAGGTAGCGGGCTGACGCGGCACGGTTCGCAGTGTATTTCGAATATCTTTCACCGCATTATAATGCCCGCGGGCCTGGTTAAAGTCCATTGAAAAAGCGTACCCGGCCCACAACACAACCAAACTCGGATATTCTTTCAACATGTCAATCGTAGCGCTCCCGCCATGTTTGCTGCGAAAAGTAGTATCCGCGGTAGCTATATACGTCTCGTATTCGCGGGGAAAATTTTCTCCCCATACTTCATTGCGCGGTTCCCATTCTGCAATCGGTTTTGCAACCTGAAACATGGTTTTTTCCTCGCTGCGCCTTTCCATAATGGAATTAGCAAAGAGCCCGATCAAAAAAACAACAACTACGGTCAGTAGAAATAAGACCCATCCGAGCCATGGTTTTTCCTGAACGATCTGAATCATATTTTTCATGTGTATCTCCTTAAGCGTACTAACGCTTCATGACTTTTTACATGTTCATTTATTTTTGTTCGTAAGAAATTGATCCATCCATTTTGGAACTACAGGGCTCAGGCGAGGTACCCGCGCATACGGAACGGAAGCAAGGCTGTTGACCCGACCATGCGGCGTTTCCCGATGGCATTGCCAACATAATTGGCCTTGTCCATGCAGATTATTATCACCCGTCACTTTTTTTGCAGATACGTTATCAACAAGCGAGCTATGGCAGCGAATACAGTTTTCCTGGACCACGGTTACACCGGCATCTTTAATGTGTATCACTTGAGGCTCCAGACGAAAAGTGAACATGGCCGAATGCCGAAGTCCGTCCTGCGCTTTAAACATATATTTTCTAAAAAAATTATCATGGGGAACATGGCAATCGTTGCATACCGCAACCCGCGCATGACTGCTGCGCTGCCATGTAGCGAACTGCGGGGCCATTACATGGCAATTCATGCACGTTTCCGGTTTATCGGAAAGATAGGACGGTGCGTTTGAAATATACACGGCAAGGCAGCCGATACCGACAAAAATTCCTAAAAGTACATTTACCGCCCATCGCCACTCATCCGGCGGCTTAAGAAATCCAAATATTTTTTTCATGTTGATAAAAATAAAGTTATCTGATATTAAAATAAATATGTTTTTGTTCAGATCCTAATATCCGGCCTCGGCCATTCTTTGATAATAAGCCCTGTCTTTTCGAACGGATTCATACGAAAAAAAGGAAATGCCTTTCAATCCGTATACTTTGCAAATGGCTACTTTTTCATTCATTGCCGCAGAATTCTGGTTATACATAGAGATGCCCATGATAATGTTTTGCGCCATTATTTTGTCGCCAACTTTGTCTTTCGCACTTTTGACACGGCTTTCAAAAAGATTGTTATCCGCCGCGTAGTTCATCGGAACTGCAAAATCTATATATCCATTCTTGATCCATGCAGGCCAGTCTTGGAACATCTCGTTTGTAGCAAGGTCCATGTCCGCCCACACCGCGGCGGACAGCGTGATATTTGCTCGAATTGAATTTACGGTGTTACGAATCCGCTTGATGAACGCGGTGAGTTCGTCTCGTCTAAACGTCGACCACAACTTTTCAAACCACTTTTTTTGTTCTGCTTGCTGGACGCCCACACGGCCATTGGAATCCGTCGTAAAGGGATCGATATTATAATTTAGGATGAATTTAGAACGCATGGTTACAGAATAATCATACTCTTTTCCTGCATACCGTATGTAATCCATATGAACGCCGTCTATTTTGTAACGATGCACTAATTCATCTACGACCCTTAAGAAATACTCCTGAAACTCGTTATTCCCCGGCGAAAGATAATACCCTTCCTTGTTTCTTTCTTTCAGCTTTTTCAATCCTTCATCGATCATGGAAGTTCCGGATTTTGAAACGGCGCTCCACTCAGGATGTTTGAACAGCAAATGCTCTTTGGAAGCAGGATTATTATCAGCAGACCATATATACATAACGTTGATCCAAACATGGATCTTGAATCGCCCATCAGACTTAAGGAGCACGAATTCGAGCGGATCAAAACTTCCGTCAAGACCTTCCGCCAGAGGAACCAACGCGCTCTTATAATACGCGTCGCCCCGGCCCCTTACCTGAACAAATAAGTCGGTAATACGCGCCGCTTCCGCGTCGTTTAACATTTTCTCAATATCTGTCTTTGACTTTAGGATATCTCTGACAACCCATAAAGCTTTTATAGATTTTGAGTTTTCTTTTTGTGCAAAGATGTTTAGCGGAAAATAGAACGCAAAAAATACGGCGAGGATGCGAAGCTTCATTATGTTTTATTATGTTATACTTTTTGTAATTAACCAAACATAAATAAAAAAGGCAACCATTTTCATGATTGCCTTATATTCTAGAATTTAGAAATGCTTTTTAAACAGTAAACGCTGTTTCTTCATACATCGCACAACGTCTTTTCTTGCCGAGTCGCACCGTGGCGAGCCGTCCGGGAGCGATGGACTTTGCGGTACATTTGTGAGTTTCCCACTGCAGGTTAGCGCAAATCAGTTTCTTATTTTCATTGAAGCACTGTATCTTAGGTAGAAGTTCATCAATCTGGTCTTCTTGAGTTTTCGTTACCTTTTCTTTTTTTGCTTTTTTTTCTTCAGTTTCTTCGGCAACTTCTTTTTTCTTACGCGGCATGTTGAGAGACCCTTACGATTAAAAATTACTTTGAAGTTTTAAGTTCTTCTTTTTTAGCTTTGATGCGTTCCGCCAATGTCATCCTACGTTTTTCTTTTGTTTCTTTATCGGAGATCGTGGCATTCTGTTTTTCGATCTGCGCGTTTTCGTATCCTACGATTTCAAGAACGGCAAGTTCGGCCGCATCGCCTTTGCGTTTACCTAAACGCATGATACGCGTATATCCGCCACCGGTATAATTTGAATTCGCCGTTTTACGTACGTCATCCATTTCCTTAAGTTTCGGTGCAATGTCATCCATTAATTCCTGAATGACGGTTTTATTTGCAATTTTTTTGTCGGCCGTTTCTTTTTTCGGTGTCAGCAGAACCCGGTAATTGCCCAAACGGCTCAACAAGACCCTACGCGCGGCCAGATCGCCTTTCTTCGCATAACTCAGCAGGCGTTCCGCAGCCGGCTGCACGGCTTTAGCTTTAGTAATCGTCGTCGTGATACGTTTATGTCTAAAGAGTTCGTTGCAAAGATTCTTGATTAACGCTTTGCGATGGCTGGCGGTTTTGCTCAGCTTAAATCCTTTTTTACCGTGTCTCATCGTTCCTCTATTATTCTGTCAAAGGTTATAAATGTTATTCGTCGCCGTTATAATATTTGGTAATGTCCATACCGAAATGCATGCCGCGTTCTTCCAGAATCTTGTTAAGTTCAGTTAATGATTTACGCCCGAAATTCCGATACTTCAGCATTTCCGACTCGTCTTTGCTGACAAGATCGCCGATCGTTTTGATTCCTGCGGCGCGAAGGCAGTTATGCGAACGTACCGACAGTTCTAATTCGTCCACGCTCATTTTCAATAACTGACGGATGCGGATAATTTCCTGGTCCTCAATCTCTCCGTTATCGCCTTCTTCTTCCACTTCAAAATTGATGAACAATTGAATGTGGTCTCTTAACAAACGCGCGCTGATCGTAAGCGCATCGTCGGGAGTAATACTTCCGTCCGTCGTGATCTCAAGGATTAATTTCTCAAAATCCGTATGTTGACCGACGCGGGTACTCTCGATGGAATAACGCACGTTACGAACCGGATTATAGATCGAATCAATCGGAATCGTTCCAATCGGCATATCGGGAAACTTATTTTCTTCAGCTGAAACCCATCCTTTGCCTCGGCCGATGCGCAACTCGATGTCAAAATTAGCTTCCTTGCCTATGGTTGCGATATGATGATCCGGATTCAATATCTCAAAATCGGCGCCGTTGGAAGCTTTCTGAATAGACGCGGCTGTAAACTCGCCGGCACCTTTAAAGTGTACGACCACCTTATCCGGCTTCTTGTTATGGAGTTTAAATCGTACGCCTTTGAGGTTTAGAATCATTTCCGAAACGTCTTCCGTAACTCCGGGAATGGTTGAAAACTCATGTAAGACGCCCTCCACTTTCATGGATGCAATCGCTGCGCCCGGTAAAGACGACAAAAGAACTCGACGGATCGAGTTCCCAATGGTTACGCCGAAACCTCTCTCCAGAGGCTGTATAATGAACCGGCCATACGTAGTCGTATAACTGGATTCATCTAACTCGATGCGCTCCGGCATCTGAAGCCCTGCCCAATTTTGCACTCTGAATCTCCTTCGTTAGAGATTGATACTTTATACAGTATAAAAATTTACTTAATTATTTGGAATACAACTCAACGATCAATTGCTCTTTCACATCGACCGGAATCTGCTCGCGTTCGGGCATCATCATCAACTTACCCTTTAAGCTGGCCTTATCTACATCGATCCACGTTAGTTGCGAGCCTTCTTTCACTCGTTTAAGTGAATTATGGATCAACGCCAGTTTCTTGCTTTGCTCACGAATGGCAATTTCGTCGCCCGGCTTCACCTGATAGGACGGAATAGTCACAAGCCGGCCATTCACTTCCACATGACGGTGCAAAACCAACTGACGCGCCTGTGACCGCGATCCTGCAAAACTTAATCGGTACAACATATTGTCAAGACGGCTCTCGAGCAACTGCAGCAGCACGACGCCCGTTACCCCTTTTTTGCTTTCTGCCCGCGTAAAATAGTTACGGAATTGCCGTTCAAGTACGCCATAGATACGTCTTACTTTTTGTTTTTCACGTAACTGCACGCTATAGTTAGACGCCTTAGAGCGTTTATCGCCATGCTCGCCGGGAGGATAATTCCGCTTTTCGATCGGGCATCTATCGGTCACGCATTTAGTGCCCTTCAAGAAAAGTTTTTCACCTTCTCTACGGCATAACTTACATACTGCATCGGTATATCTTGCCATTTACAATCTCCTGCTTTGGCTATCTCAAAAAATAAAATTATACTCTACGTTTTTTCGGCGGACGGCAACCGTTGTGTGGAATCGGAGTCAAGTCACGAATAGCGGTTATTTCAAGTCCTGCAGCCTGCAGTGAACGAATCGCCGATTCTCTCCCCGCGCCGGGCCCGCTAACACGCACCTCTACTTTTCTTAAACCCATATCAATCGCCGCTTTGGCAGCAGTTTCTGCAGCAACCTGAGCCGCGAACGGCGTGCTTTTTTTAGAACCGCGAAAACCCATTTTACCCGAAGTGCACCAGGTGATGACGTCGCCGTTGCTGTTGGTCAAAGTAACGATCGTGTTATTGAAAGTCGCCTTGATCATGGCGATGCCGGTCGACTCGACCAGTTTTTTCTTTTTGCGTGGCGCCGTTGCCGTCTGCTGCTGGGGATTTGCTTTTGCCAAATTTATTTCTCCTTACGATTCTAATTTTTTCAGTCTAAACTACTTCTTCGCTTCAACTTTCTTGAGGCCGCCGATAGTGCGGCGTTTGCCCTTACGTGTTCTCGAATTGGTCCGTGTTCTCTGTCCGCGAACCGGCAGGCCTTTACGATGCCGTAACCCGCGGTAGCACCCGATATCCATAAGGCGTTTGATATTAAGTCCGAATTCACTGCGCAAGGCGCCTTCTACTTTGATTTCGGCGTTGATGACATTTCGAATTTTATTTTCCTCGTCTTCGGTCAATTCTTTGACCTTTGTAAATTCGCTGACGCCGGCCTTTTTCAAAATATTTTTAGCGGTCGTTCTACCGATTCCGTAGATATAAGTCAACGCGATAAACGCCCTTTTTTCTTTGGGTAATTCTATGCCCGCTATACGTGCCAAAGTTCTCTCCTTAAAATACTATGGATGAATAATTATCCTTGACGTTGTTTGTGCTTCTTATTTTCGCATATGACGCGAACGACGCCTTTACGGCGAATAATCTTGCACTTGTCACAAATTTTTCTAACCGATGATCTTACTTTCATGGTATCCGACTCCTAACATCTTCTATTTAAAACGATACGTAATCCGACCTTTGGATAAATCATAAGGCGACAATTCAACCGTCACCTTGTCGCCGGGCAAAATTCGAATAAAGTGCATTCTCATTTTACCGGAAATATGTGCGTGAATCTCATGTCCATTTTCTAATTTAACTCTAAACGTGGCGTTGGGTAAGGTTTCTAAAATCGTCCCGTCTACTTTTATAAGCTCTTCCTTAGCCAATCAAAAACCCCTAAGTTATTGTAAAAACAATCGTAATCAAATGGTTGCTCAATATATCATAAATAACCAAAAAATCAAGTTTAATTTAAAATAAATCCGACATAGTCAGGATTTCAGCCCCGTTATCCGTCACTGCAATCGTATGCTC